>JAAYRN010000197.1 GCA_012518765.1 Bacteroidales bacterium | reverse complement strand
CTTTCAAATTCTTCAAAATATCTTTTGGCGTGAAGTCTTGACCCGCATACTACCATAGCTTTTGCTTTGCCTCCAATTTTTTTAGCAACTATATTTCTAAAATGTTCTATGATAATTTCTGTTTTTTGAGCCAAATTGTGAGGATGTAGAGAAACATATTTACCTATAGCTTTTGCCGCTTTCTTTTTATTTAGATTGGGATTTTCTTCAATAGCTTTGGTTAATTTAAAATAAAGGTCATAAGTGGTATAGTTTTGAAGAACATCTAAAATAAATCCTTCTTCAATAGCCTGACGCATAGAATATAGATGAAAGGCTTTGGGTTTACCATCGGTAGTTTTATGACCAAAAACTTGTAATGTTTTATATTTTGGCGTAGCTGTAAATGCAAAGAAAGAAATATTGGCTTGTCGCCCTCTTGCTTTGGCTGATTTTTCTATTTGTTCTCTAATAAAATCATCACTTGTATAGTCGTCAGAATCTTCTATAATGGCTTCATCTAATGATTTAGAAGTTAAAACTTCTTTCATTTTTTTGCTTGCTTCTCCTCCTTGAGAGCTATGTGCTTCATCAATAATTACTGCATATTTTCGTTTGGGTAATTCTCCTACTTTATCTACTACAAACGGGAATTTTTGTAATGTGGTAATTATGATGTTTGTACCTTGACTTAAAGCTGATGCTAACTGATTGCTATCTTTATCAATTTTTTGAACAACTCCAGTTTTATGCTCAAATTGATATATAGTGTTTTGAAGTTGTTGATCAAGTACTTTTCTATCTGTTACAACAATGATAGAATCGAAAATACGTTTATCAGCCGTATCGTGTAAACTTGATAAACGGTAGGCTAACCAAGCAATGGAGTTGCTTTTACCCGAACCTGCCGAATGTTGTATTAAGTAATTATTGCCTACTCCTGTTTTGAGGACTTTGCTGCTAATTTCGCGAACGACATCTAATTGATGGTATCTTGGAAAAATAAGTTTTTCTTTTTTGTAAATCTTGTCTTCAATTTTAATTTCGTCGGTTTGTAAATGAACGAAGCGTTGAATAATTTCCATCCAACTGTCTTTTTGTAAAATATTCTCCCATAAATAAGCGGTTTTGTATCCATTGGGATTTAGTGGATTCCCTTTTCCATTGTTATTTCCTTTATTGAATGGAAGCCAATAGGTTTTACTACCATCTAATTTGGTTGTCATATATACATCGTCTTGATCAACAGCAAAATGTACTAATGCTCGTTTTTTAAAGGCAAATAATAATTCTCTATTATCTCTTGTGGTGCTGTATTGTTTTAAAGCATTGCCAACATTTTGATTCGTAAATTGATTTTTTAATTCCAATGTAGCTACAGGTATTCCATTGAGAGAAAGTAAAATATCTACCGATTTTTTATTTTTATTACTGTAATAAATCTGACGATAAACTTTCAGACTGTTTTTGTTGTATAAGTTGACAGCATCGGGATTTAATGCAGAAGCTGGTTGAAAATAAGCCATTTGGAATCGCACACCATAGTCAACGAAACCATTACGAAGTACATCTAAACTACCTCTTAAATCTAATTCTTTATAAAGTCGCTGAATAATGCGACTGTCTGTGTTAGTACCGTGAATGGCAGTAATTTTTTCCCACCGCTTGGGCTGTGATTCTTGTAAAAAATTTATCACTTCGTATTTAAACATCCCCAATTCGGGACTATAGTCGGGTGCATTGCCCTCGGTGTAACCACCTTGTTCTACAAGGGATTGTACAAGAGCTGTTTCAAATGTATTTTCGGTTGTTATATTCATAATGATTTGAATTTGTCATTCTTCCAATTTGCTGGATTGTTAATAATATAATCTGAAATGCGTTGATATTCTGCATTATTGCGGATAATATGATCATGAAAACGTTCTTGCCATCCGTTTTCTAATCCCAATCGGTTGGCATGTTTTGTTACAGCAGATTTATAGGAACGTATAATTGTCGATATAGACCCTGATTTTGGGGAAATTTTCGCCATTTGTTCGTTGTATGGCGATTGTAATTCGGGTTGTTGTGGTGGTTGGGACGTTGTTTGTTGTTGTTGTTGTTGTTGTTGTAGGGACGTTGCATGCAACGTCCCTACGGGGTGCAACGTCCCTACGTCGTTGTTTTTGACGTTGTCCATTTCCCCATTCGGTTTATCCAAAATTAATATCCCATGAATATGATTGGGCATGACCACAAAATTGCCCAATGCAACAAAAGGGGCATGATTCGG
>JAAYRN010000196.1 GCA_012518765.1 Bacteroidales bacterium | reverse complement strand
TTTCATCACATAGCATACGAGGTAGATAACCTAAACGAATCGTTAAACAAAATCGCAGAACAAGATATTCGTTTGATAGACAAAGAAGGTCGTAAAGGAGCAGAAGGTTTGAATATTGGATTTTTACACCCGAAATCAACCAAAGGTGTACTTACCGAACTATGCGAAAATCCAAACAAAAAATAAATAATTAAATTAAAAAAGAATATTTTAAACATATAAAATTTTTAGGATATGTCAATGCAAGATAAAGTAAATGAACTATTAGAATTAAGAGCCAAAGCAAGACTTGGAGGAGGAGAAAAGCGAATAGAAAGGCAACATCAACAAGGAAAAATGACTGCCCGCGAACGCATCAATCTTCTTTTAGACGAGGGTAGCTTTGAGGAATTTGATATGTTTGTAACGCATCGCTGTGTGAATTTTGGTTTAGAAAAAGAAACTTATCTTGCAGATGGCGTTGTTACAGGCTACGGAAGTGTTAACGGTAGATTGGTGTATGTCTATGCTCAAGATTTTACCACTTTCGGAGGCTCTTTATCCGAAACACATGCAGCCAAAATATGTAAAGTATTAGACCAAGCCATGAAAATGGGTGCACCTGTAGTCGGATTTAATGACTCTGGCGGTGCTCGTATTCAAGAAGGTGTAAATAGTTTGGCTGGATATGCTGATATATTTCAACGAAATGTTTTAGCCTCAGGTGTAGTTCCTCAAATTTCTGCTATCTTTGGTCCCTGTGCCGGTGGAGCCGTTTATTCTCCCGCACTCACAGACTTTATTATGATGGTAAAAAACACAAGCTATATGTTTGTTACCGGACCTAAAGTAGTAAAAACAGTTACCGGTGAAGACGTAACTACAGAAAATTTAGGCGGTTCATCTGTACATTCAACTAAATCGGGAGTAGCACAGTTTGTAGCTGATAGCGAAGCTGAAGGAATAGAAATGATTAAACATCTATTGGGATTCCTACCTTCAAACAACATGGAAGCACCACCCAAAGTAGAGTGTACAGACCCCATAGAAAGATTGGAAGATAAACTAAACTCTATCATACCCGATAGTCCCAATAAACCTTACAACGTAAAGGATGTAATATTATCTATCGTTGATAATCAAGACTTTTTAGAGGTTCTTCCTTCCTATGCTAAGAATATAGTAACCGGATTTGCTCGCATGGGCGGCATGACCGTTGGTGTTGTAGCCAATCAACCTGCATACTTAGCTGGAGTGTTAGATATTAATGCCTCACGAAAAGGAGCACGCTTCATTCGTTTCTGCGATGCTTTTAATATACCCCTGCTTACCTTAGTAGATGTTCCCGGATATTTACCCGGAACAGGACAAGAATACGGAGGCTTAATTTTACATGGAGCTAAAATTTTATACGCTTATGGAGAAGCTACCGTACCTAAGGTTACTGTTATTTTACGTAAAAACTACGGAGGTGCTTACTGCGTAATGAGTTCCAAACACCTTAGAGGAGACATTAACTACGCATGGCCTACCGCCGAAATTGCAGTAATGGGAGGAAAAGGTGCTATTGAAATTTTAATGAGTAAGGAATTAAGAGCCATTGAAGATCCTGAAAAATTAAACGAATTCTTGAATGAAAAAGAAGCTGAATACCGCGATCAGTTTGCTAATCCTTATGTAGCAGCAAGATATGGATATATAGATGATGTTATAGAGCCCAGAAACACACGTTATCGTGTAATCAAAGCCTTGATGTCATTACAAACTAAGCGATTGGAAAATCCTCCTAAGAAGCACGACAACATGCCCTTATAGAGCAATCCGATTTTTGTAAAACAAAAACTGCTTTATGAATGCAATGACCTTATATTGGATAATTTTTATATCTATTTTTCTCATTGTCTTTGCAATTGATTTTTACGTTACCGATCATAGAAAAGGTGAACTCTCTGTTTCACAAGCATTAAAATGGGCAGGAACCTGGGTGGCTATAGCCTTGCTTTTTGGTATGGCTATCTTTTTCTTTTTCCCACAAAATGAAGGAATAGACCCTGCAGTTGCTAAAACATCAACTGTAATGGGGATAAAGTTTATTGCGGGTTATTTAACCGAATATTCTCTTTCAGTTGATAATCTCTTTGTGTTTATTATGATTTTCTCTATGATGGGGATTAGTTCTGAAAACCAACCAAAGCTCTTAAAATTAGGGATTTTAATTTCAATTGTTCTTCGTATTTTGTTTATTTTGGTTGGAATGTCATTAGTTCAAAGATTTGAGTGGATAATTTACGTTTTTGGAGCTATTCTTGTTTATACTGCATTCAAAATGCTACTCTCTAAGGATGAAGATAATGTTGACCCATCATCAAATATTTTATACAAAGGAGCTTCAAAGCTATTCCCTATTGACCCTGATACTCATTCTTCTAAATTTTTCACAAAGATTAATGGCAAAAAACATATAACTGTAATCTTTCTTTGTTTATTAGTTATTGGTTCTACAGACATATTATTCGCCATTGACTCAATTCCTGCAATTATTGGAGTAATTAATGAAGGAGCTAAAGGTATTTTGACAGTGAGTGAGGAAAACTTCTTAGCAATTAGCTCTAATGTTTTTGCTGTTATGGGATTAGTATCACTATTCTTTGCTCTTAAAGGCATTATGGGTATGTTCCGTTTCTTAAAACAAGGAGTATGTATTATTTTATTATTTATTGGTGTAAAAATGATATTAGGTTGGTGGGAACCAGTTTCTCATTTCTTCCATGACCACTCTTGGGTGTCTTTGGCAGTGATTATAGGTACATTATTATTCTCAATTATTCTTTCAAGAATTATTCCTGAAAAAGTAGCTGAGGAAAAATTAAATGAAAAAAATTAATCAAAAAAATAAAATATTTAAGATATGGAATTTACTTTTCAAGAAATAATGCCTGCTATTGCAGGAATGACATGGAAACATTTGGTAATGATTGCTGTTGGATGTATACTAATTTATTTAGCTATAAAAAAGCAATACGAGCCAACCTTACTATTACCTATGGGATTTGGAGCTATACTTGTAAACTTTCCTTTCTCAGCAGTACTTACACAGGTTCAAGGAGGAGAAACAGTAGTTGGAGCATTGGATGTTTTATTTAATGCTGGTATTGCAACAGAGTTATTTCCTCTGCTAATTTTTATTGCTATTGGAGCAATGATAGACTTTTCCCCATTATTCCAACGCCCAAGCTTATTGCTATTTGGTGCAGCGGCACAATTTGGGATTTTTATTACAATGGTATTAGCAACCTTCTTCGGATTTAGTTTGAAAGAAGCAGCCTCAATAGGAATTATTGGAGCGGCTGATGGTCCAACGTCTATTATTGTTGCAAATCAATTTGCTAAAGATTTGCTGCCCGCAATTTCTGTTGCAGCCTATTCTTATATGGCTCTTGTTCCAATTATTCAACCTCCAGTAATTAGATTACTAACTACAAAAAGCGAGAGAAAAATTAGAATGAAAACTGATGCAAATAAGAAAGTATCACGCACTACTCTTGTCCTATTCCCTATTATAATTACTGTAATGGCAGGATTAATTGCTCCTTCATCTTTAGCATTAATTGGATTTTTGATGTTTGGTAATTTAATCCGTGAGTGTGGAGTATTAAATTCATTATCTCAAACTGCTCAAAAAGAATTAGGAAACTTAGTAACTATTTTACTTGGTATTACAATTGCAAGTACAATGACCGCAGAACGATTTGTTCAATTAGATACATTAATGATTCTTGGACTTGGTATTTTTGCATTCGTATTTGATACCGCTGGTGGTGTGTTGTTTGCTAAACTTATGAATAAGTTTTTGAAGCCTGGAAATAAAATTAACCCAATGGTTGGAGCTTGTGGAATTTCAGCATTCCCTATGTCAGCACGTGTAATTCACGGAATGGGACTAAAAGAAGACCCAACTAATTATTTATTAATGCCAGCAATTAGTACTAACGTTGGAGGACAAATTGGTTCTGTAATTGTTGGAGGTTTATTATTAATGTTAGTGCCATTATTTGGTTAACCCTTAAAAAATTTAATATTATGGATATAGATGTTTTAAACAAAGCATTACAGATTTCTGGAATAGGAATCGTAACTGTATTTCTTTTTATGATCGTTTTTTTCTTTGTGATTGTTGGTATAGATAAAATCTTCCCATACAAAGAAGAAGAAAAAAAGAAATAATAGAAACTGATATTTTTATTACGAAAGGCAAATCATAATTCATTTGAATGTTATTCATTTGAGTTATGATTTGCCTTTTTTGTTATAAATTAAACCCAGATTACGCAATAGGATTTTTTTTGAGTTAAATCTATATTACAAGACAGAAAAATACAGTTATAAATTATTGATATATAGCAAATAAAGTTGATTTTTTCTAATGCGTAGCGTTAGAGATTTTTCATTCAAAAATCATTGTAAAGTTTTTGTTATCAATAAATTATATCTGAATTTAAAACTAAAATGCGTAATTTGGGTTAAACGTTATAAAATGGGGTATTCGAAATGGGAAGCAACGTTTCAAATGTAAAGACTGTGGTGCCAAAAAAACGAAGAAAAAAACAACAAAAATACAGAAAAATTACACTTTATCCTGATGTTTTCTCCTATGTTTAGTTAAAATAAAACAACAAAAGTGTTGATTTTTTAGCTATATATAGTCTTTAGAAAAGTATTTTTCAATAAATGTAAAATAACATCAGTTTATATTAAAATAAATGTATACTTTTGTAAAAATTATTTTTATATAAAAAGAAAAAATTACATTAGTGTTAAACTTTAAAATCTAATAAGTATGAAAGCAACACAAAGAAATAAGCCTGCAGGGCTTACGAGTCATTAATTTTAAAAAATATCGATATGAAGACACAAAAATTTAAACAAAAAAACGTTTCTCAAATAAAAACACACAGTACGGTAATCTGCTTCTTACTTGCTGTATTTCTTGTAGCGGCAGCATGTGAAAAAGAAAAGGATGACAATCCTTTAATGAATACTCAATGGAAGTTAGTAGGTGTTTTTGATACAGAGACATTAATCAAAGAATTTGAACCACATAACTGTGCAACATGTTATGTGTTAACATTTGATAATGATACTATTTTTTCCGGATATTCTAGCAATAGATATTTGAATGGAAGATATCATATTAATTATACTACAAATGATATGAGTGTATTAATGTATCCTTTAATTCAATTAGATGAAGTGTCTCTTGATGGGTATATATATATAGAATCATTAGAGAATGTACAATCTTTTTCTTTATCAGAAAACATGTTACGACTTTATTTTAATAAATCAAATTATTTACTTTTTAAATCAGTAGAATCATGAAAAGAATAAAATTACCAATAGTTATCATCTTAGTATTAATGTCTCTAAATTTATTTTCACAACATTATTACTATGTTTCGCTTTCAAATGAAAAAGCGACGCCAAATCAACAGGAAAAGGGTATGTCAAACGATGAAAAATTAAATCTCATTTTTAAAGAATTTGAAGTAAAAAGCTATCGTCAATCATTCCCCGGAGCCAAGAATGCAGAATTACGAAATTATTACGAAATTCATCTACCTGATAGTTTTATCAAAAGTAAAAGTATTGATTCTTTTGATAGTTTATTGAAAAATAGCAAAGCATTTGATGCAATTTATCGTAGTGATTATTATGAATTGGCATGTGACAATCCTGTACCCATTAATGATACTTGGATTGCAAATAATCTAATAAATAATGATGCGCTAAATTTACTTAATGCTCAATGTGCTTGGACTATAACCACAGGAGATCCAAATATCATTGTAGGTGTTATTGATACAGAGTTTGATACGACTCACGAAGATTTAATAAATACATTTGTAGGTGCTGTTGGCTCTCAAACTTATTTTCAAAATCACGGAACTTCGGTTTCAAGTTGTGTAGCCACAGGAACTAACAATAGTAAAGGTATTGCCGGAATAGGCTATAATACCAGAGTAAAAGGTTATCACGCAGATGGGGGTACCTTATGGAATAATATTTGGCAAGCGTATCAAGATGGAATTAAAATTATAAATGTAAGTTGGACAGGAATAGGTTCATACCCAAACATTTTGGCAGTTCAAGAAATGACAGATAATGGTGTTGTTTTAGTTGTAGCTGCGGGAAATACTACAACTTCTACAAGTCATTCTGCTTATGCAAATATTCCGGGAGTAATAAATGTCAGCGGAGTTTGGGCTACCAACCTCCACTCTGGCACAAATCATGCAGAAAATCAATGGGTTGATGTCTGTGCTTTATCGAAAAATGTGGCTGTGTGCATACCCGGTAATACTTATGGCACAGATAGCGGGACATCTTTCGCATCTCCGCAAGTAGCTGGTGTTGTAGCATTAATACGTTCAATAAATAACAACCTTACCCCGGCTGAAATTGAAAATATTATTAAAACAACAACAGATCCTATCGGTGATGCTCATTTGTTTCCAGGTAAAATCGGGACAGGTCGTGTTAATGCGTACAAAGCTGTTTTAAAAGCAATGTGTTACGATGGAGAAACTCCTGGGAGCATTAGTTATTCTCAGACTTGGGACACTGAAAAATATATTGTAGGAAATGTGATTATAGAAAATGGTATAACCTTAACTATTCAAAAACCATCGAATATCGCAGATTTATTTATAAGATGTGCCCCTAATGCAAAATTTATCATAAAACCCGGCGGAAAGCTTATCGTTGATGGTGGCATTTTAACTAATATTTGTGATGGGGAGTTATGGCAAGGTGTTTTTGTAGAAGGTAACCCCAATGATATTTTACAATCCGAAGGTAATCAGGGGGTGGTGGAACTTAAAAACGGAGCTATAATTGAAAATGCGGTTTGTGCTATAAATGTGGGCGTAACTTATAATAGAGGAAGGGGAGTCTATACATACAAAGGGGGTGGTATTGTAAAAGCAAACAACGCATCGTTTATTAATAATTTACAAGCCGTAAAGTTTGCCCCTTACCATAGGCGTAAACCTGTTGGAGCGATGTTTGTAACAAAAAATGCCAGCTATTTTTCCCACTGTACTTTTACAATAAACCATCAGGCATTCTTTGATTTAAACGAGTTTTCGGAACATGTTAATTTAGTTGGTGTTGAGGATGTAAGATTTCAGAGTTGTAATTTTTTAAGTGTTGAAAACAAAGGTACAGCCATACGGTCGTCTCTTGCAGGTAGTTTTTCTTTAAACCATGGTTATTTACTTCCTTTGGCAAGGAGTAACATAACTAATTTTGATGTAGGTATTTGCATTCAAGACGGAAAACCTACCAATATACATTATACCGATTTTGATAACAACAACATGGCAGTTGTAGTCGAGGGAAGTGAAGCTATGTACATAGGCGGTAATAATTTTTATATCCCTTATGCGTCTTATTTTGGACCTACCGTAGGTATTTCTCTTACAAACTGTTCTGATTTTCACATCCGAGACAATCTCTTTCAAGGTGAACACAATTGTAATTATGGGTTGATAATTAATCAGTCAGGGTCTTATAATAATATTGTCAAAAACAATGAGTTTTCCACTTTGCGCATGGCTACTGTGGCTTATGGTAGAAATTCAGGTATAGAATACGATATTGCTACTTTACAGTTTCATTTAACAGGTTTGCAATACCATTGTAATTTGTTTGATAACAACAATAACGATATTGTTGTTTCCGATTTTAATACAGAGCAAGGAAGCATTCGCTTTGTACAAGGAGAAGAAAACGATGCGTGTGGAAATATGTTTACAGAAAACGGAGTTAGCTTATCGTCAGTTAATTTTCCTCTTTACTATTTTTATCACAACCACTTACATCGGCATCAACCTTATCAAATCGTAGGTAATATTGAAACAAAGGAGACTAATCATCATTCATGTGGGCAAATAGGAAGAGTAGATCCTATGATTGTCATTGTTGATAAACCTGTGAATTGGAGGCATGTTTTAGAAAATGAGTATCAAATGCTAAGCAATGAACTTGCTGGTGTAAAAAACTTTTATATTTCACATGGATATGCTAATGGACCTATTGATTGGGATACTTACTTTCATACAGTCCCTATTCCGTGGGCATTGGAACACCAAGTATCGCTTTTTCATGAAATATGTCGTTTAGAATCTCAGTTGTCCGCTATAATTTCTACTGCTTTTTATTGTATTCAGGACGAAGAACTATTTGATAGTGATTTATATTTGGAATGGTTAGAGAAAACTCATACACCCGAAGCCGATTATTTGCGGGCAGAGTATTACTCCGAAATAGGAAACTATGGAGAATGTTTTAATATCTTACATACTATTCCAACACAGCATGCTGTATTTGATGATATGGAGCGTCAAAACTATATAGATTTCTTTACTATTAAAATGTTTTTAAATGATAACTTATTGGTATGGAGCGATTTACAGGATTATCCTTCAGAAATATCTATTCTTGAAAATCTTGCTGAATCGGGTGTAAACAGACTTGCTTTCAAAGCAAAATCCATACTAACCACTTATTTTGGTCATTATCAAGAGGCTGTTATAGAGCCTCCTCATTTGATAGATTTATGTCTTTATGTTACTTATCAAGGAAATCCAGACAACACCAATTCAAATCCAAATGACTCCTCGAAAAATGATGAGTCCTATAAAAATAAACTCTCAATACAAGAAGAAGACTTGGTGCAACACCAAGATTTACAACTTATTCCTAATCCTGCTTGCCATGAACTTACACTTGACAACGGGCAAGTTGCAATCAAAGAAGTTTACATTTATAACCTTTTAGGAAAACAAATAAAACATCTCAATATAAACGACACTAAAACCACACTTAATATCAGTGATTTAAGTAAAGGGTTTTATTTTCTACACATTCAAACCCATCAGGGAGTAAAGGTAAAGCGTTTTGTAAAAGAGTGAGATGTATAATATAAAACAATATCTATACAACGACAAAAAAAGGATAGAGGACAGGCTGAATATGACTTTGTTACCTTTTTTATACTAAAATCTTTTCACATTCATTGAAAAATATTTTTTTATCTATAGGTACTACCCCTATGGTTTCACAAACCAATCCCCCTGCTATATTGGCAAATTTAGCTATCATTAGAGGTGAAAATCCATATATCAATGCCAAAGTTGCAATGCTAATTACTGTATCGCCAGCACCCGACACATCAGCAACACTACGTACATGAGCAGGTATCCAATCGTATGCAAACTCAGTATTATCTTTATAACAAATCAATATACCCTTGTCGGACATAGTAGTCATAACTATTTCTAATTGATTGTTATCCATAAATTTATTTATCTCTATACTCAACGCCTGTAAATCTAAACCATGTTTGTTTAATTCCAAGCCACTGGTAAGTTCCGATAAATTAGGTTTAAATAGTTGAATATTTTTATAATCTAAAAAATTTCGTTTTTTAGGATCTACCAATATAGGAATGGATTTAGTAGCAGCAATACTCGCAATTTTTTCTATGAGTAAAGGCGAAATAGAACCCTTGTCATAATCTTCAAAAACAATAGCCTTTATATCTTCTTTGCATAAAATATTTTCAATATAGCTATAAAATCGTTGATTTTCTTTTTCTGTAAGCGGTTCATCTATTTCTTCGTCAATACGCAACAGTTGCATCTTGTTGCCAATAATACGTGTTTTTACCGTGGTTGGTCTATTTTCTACCTCCATCATACCTTGAGATGACAATCGGTGTTTGTTTAAAATTGTCAAAAACTCATTGCCTTTCACATCATCGCCAATAGTACCACATAAAATAGGTGTAGCACCCATGGCTTGTAGGTTAAATGCCACATTAGCAGCACCTCCTAAGCAAGTTTTATACTCTTTCACATTGACAACAGGCACCGGAGCTTCGGGTGAAATTCTATCGACTTTACCGTGAATATATACATCTAACATCACATCGCCTATGACAAGTATTTTACTTTTTTTAATGTACTCAGCCCACGCATTGAGTTCGGTTTTTGTTAGCTTACTTTTCAACATATTGATATTTTATTTAAAAGCATACAAAAGTACACAAAATATATCACATATATCGATTTAACAAATTAATTTAACCACATTAAACAAAAACACTTGGTTGTTATCAAAATTTTTACGATTTTTGTATTTTATAAATAATGCTGTTTGAAACATTATTATTTTATTGAATTTCTTTACTTTAATATAAATTTTTACATACTATCAACTACATGAAACAGATTAAAAACGCACTAATTACCGTATTTAATAAAGAAAAAATTGACGAAATAGCTTTGGCTTTAACACAGTTGAATATCAATATATTTTCCACAGGAGGAACCTTTGAATATTTACAAAAAAAGAACATCCCCGTTACTGACATCGAAACACTTACAGGCTATCCTTCCATATTTGGCGGACGCGTTAAAACCCTACATCCAACCATTATGGGAGGTATATTGTACCAACGTAATCATGAAGCAGATGAAAAACAAGCCAAGCAATACCAAATACCTCCTATCGATTTAATTATCGTAGACTTATATCCTTTCGAAGAAACACTTAAAAACACGGATAAAACCGAAGAAATTATCGAAAAAATTGATATAGGAGGCATATCTTTGATTAGAGCTTCGGCAAAAAACCACAAAGATGTATTATGCGTCCCTTCTCGAAAATATTATCCCGATATATTAGAAATTTTACAAACAGGAAAAGGTAGTACAACCTTGGAAGAACGCAAACTTTTTGCTACAAGATGTTTTGAAGTTTCTTCGCATTATGATACAGCTATATACAATTATTTTTCTGGAACCACTCCCCTACGCTACGGTGAAAATCCGCATCAATCGGCTTGTTTTTACGGAAATTTAGACGAAGTATTTGAAAAATTAAATGGAAAAGATATTTCATACAATAATTTATTAGACATAGACGCCGCCATATCGCTCATGAGCGATTTACCTCCCTGCTCATTCGCTATTATTAAACACAACAATGCCTGTGGAGTAGCCCAACGCAACACCCTTTTAGAAGCGTGGCACGCAGCTTTAGCCGGCGACCCTATTTCTGCTTTTGGAGGTATTTTAATTTGCAACAAAACCATGGATACCGAAACAGCCGAGGAAGTTAACAAACTATTTTTTGAGGTATTAATAGCCCCCGATTATGAAACCAAAGCATTGGAAATATTAAAATCTAAGAAAAACAGAATTATCTTAAAACAAAAACCGTATAACCTAAGAACCAAACAATTTCGTTCTTTATTAAATGGAATTATTGAACAAGACAGGGATATTTCCATAGAAAGCATAGAAACTCTAAGCTATCCTACGAACACCAAACCCACAAGCCAACAATTGGAAGATTTATTTTTTGCAAATAAAATTGTAAAACACACCAAATCAAACGCTATTGTGTTGGTAAAAAACAAACAATTGTTAGCCTCTGGAATGGGACAAACCTCTCGAGTCGATGCCTTGCAACACGCCATTTTAAAAGCAAAACATTTTAATTTCGATTTAAAAGGAGCCGTCATGGCTTCCGATGCATTTTTCCCTTTTAGCGATAGCGTCGAAATCGCTACCCAAGAAGGCATAAGCTCTATTATTCAACCCGGAGGGTCGGTAAAAGACGAAGACTCCGTCAAAGTTTGCAACGAAATGGGTGTTTCTATGGTATTTACAGGCGTGAGACATTTTAAACATTAATTTTTTCACCCACTCAATGCAACTTTTTATTAAAATTTACGTATCAATAAAGACTTTAAAACATAATATATAATGGGATTATTTTCTTTTTTCACAAAAGAAATCGCTGTAGACCTTGGCACAGCAAATACGGTGATTATTTACAACGACCAAACTGTAATTGACGAACCTTCCATCATTGCTATGAACCGAACCACCAATAAATTAATGGCAGTAGGCGAAAAAGCACTCATGATGCAAGGTAGAACTCACGAAGATATAAAAGTAATACGTCCACTAAAAGACGGAGTGATAGCCGATTATCAAGCTGTAGAATTGATGATTGTCGAATTTTTACGCATGATGAATGCCAAACAAAAAAGTTTGTTCCCTCCTTCCTTGAAAATGGTGGTTTGTATTCCTTCGGGAATTACCGAAGTAGAAGAACGAGCTGTTAGAGACTCGGCAGAACATGCAGGTGCTAAAGAAGTTAGACTCATACATGAACCTATGGCAGCGGCTATTGGTATGGGATTGGACGTTTTAGAACCCACCGGAAACATGATTATCGATATTGGTGGTGGAACCAGTGAAATTGCTGTTATTTCGTTGGGTGGTATCGTTAGCAATAAATCTATAAAAACCGCCGGCGATGAATTTAATCAGGATATAGAAGAATACATGCGGCGCGAACACAATATGTCCATAGGAAAACGCACCGCCGAATTGATAAAAATTCATGCAGGAGCAGCCCTTACCGATATAGATAATCCTCCTGAAAGTTACGAAGTTAGAGGTAGAGACTTGTTAACGGGAATACCTAAGGCTATCCTTATTACCCACCAAGAAATTGCATTGGCTTTGGACAAATCCATACAACAAATAGAAGTAGCTGTATTAAATGCACTTGAAAATACACCCCCCGAACTATCAGCCGATATTTATCGTTCGGGAATATATTTAGCTGGTGGTGGTTCCTTGTTACGTGGATTAGATAAACGTTTGCATTTGAAAACCAAGCTAAATGTTCATATAGGCGATGAACCCTTACGAGCAGTGGCAAGAGGAACAGCTACGGCATTGAAAAACTTCGACAGATTCCCATTTTTAATTAAATAATTTTTCAGTCTATCAAATTGAATAAGCAAATACTTCGGCTTGCTATTCCCAATATCATTACTACCATAACGGTACCTTTGTTAGGTATGGTAGATGTTGCCATTGTAGGACACTTAAACAGTGAATATTACATAGGTGCTATTGCCATTGGCACTATGATTTTTAATCTCATTTATTGGAACTTCGGATTTTTAAGAATGGGAACTACAGGCTTTACAGCCCAAGCCTACGGTGCTGTTGATAAAGAGGAAATTGCCCAAATATTAGGTCGTTCCCTGTTTATCGCTTTGTCTATTTCTATTGTATTAATAGCATTGCAATATCCTATAAAAACCCTTGCCTTTAAACTTATACAAGCCAGTGAATCAGTTGAAAAGCATGCTATTGAATATTTTAATATCGTTATATGGGGTGCTCCTGCCATCCTTTGTTTATACGCTACCAAAGGTTGGTTTATCGGAATGCAAAATGCTAAACTTCCTATGTGGATTGCCATACAAATCAATGTGGTAAACATTGTTCTCAGTTTTATTTTTGTATTTACATTGGGTATGAAAATAAAAGGAGTTGCATTGGGAAGTGTATTGGCTCAATATATCGGACTCTTAACCACTATCATACTGTGGCTTATACATTACAGAAAGTATTTACAATACATTAGCATAAAAAAAATAGTGGCGTGGGATAAAATGATTCATTTTTTTAGGTTAAATACCGATATTTTTCTACGAAGTCTTTGTTTGATTGCTGTTTTTAGTTTTATTCCCGCCGAAGGGGCTAAATTAGGAGATACCACTTTGGCTGTTAATACTTTATTGATGCAATTTTTTACTTTATTTTCCTATATTGTAGACGGATTTGCCTATGCAGGTGAATCTTTGATAGGAAGATATATAGGCTCTAACAATCAATCATTAGTGCGTAAAGCCATACGGTATTTATTTATATGGGGAAGTATTTTAACCGTATTATTTACGGTGATGTACGCTATTTTTGGCAAGCACATATTATCCATTTTCACCAATAACCTACACATTATACAAGAAGCCCAAACGTATTATTTTTGGGTTTTAATAGTACCTATTACAGGATTTTCGGCTTTTATATGGGACGGTATTTTGGTTGGTGCTACCGCTGGAAAAATTATGCGTAATGCTATTTTTATAGCAACTGCGGTATTTTTTGCTACCTACTATGTCCTAAGTAATACTATGCACAACAATGCTCTATGGCTTGCTTTTGTGTTTTTCCTACTGTTGCGGGGTGTGTTGCAAGGCATATTCTCTCGGAAATTATTTTACCAATAAAAACAGCACATTCTCTTTTACACAAGCATTTTAAACGAGAACCGGACATATCATATACGCATAATTCCGCTTTTTTTATAGTTTCGGGTATATAACAGCTCATAATTGTACTTTCATTAAATGGGTTGGGGTGTTTTGAAAGAAAATTTGATTACTTCAACATAATCTTCTTTGTTATTACCTTATTATCCACCAATAACTTGACCATATATACTCCCGCACTCCAACCGTTTAACTGTATGGGATTTTCCAAACTTTCTTTTTGATAAAGCAAACTTCCCTTTATATCTCGAATCTCTACTTTTACTTCCGAATAGGGTTTGTCTATTTCTATATTTAAGCAATTGTTTGTTGGGTTGGGGAAGATTTTTATTGAATTTTCTAAAGATATGGGTGCAATAGATGTAACAGCCGTGCCGGAACAGTCTTCATAATTAGGATTCAAATAAATCAGCTGGTCTCCTTTATGGAAACATAATAAGGCGTATTTGCTTCCATCGGTAGCAGAAAGACGGTCAAGCGTAAATCTTGTCAAATCGCCAATGCCTTGTATGATTTTAATTGTACCATTTTCATTTTTTAAACACTTATAATAAAGTCCATTCAATAATTGCACAGAGTCAATTTTATCAATTATAGTATAAATAAGCGAAGATTCATCTTCAAAATTATAATAATCCGGATAAAAAAGTTTTTTACCTCTTTCCCATTTAAAATCATATAAAAGATATTCTTTACCTTTCACGCCTTCAATATCTTCAAAAAAACGATAAAGAAAAACTTCATTAGAATCTGTTTCTCGTAAACAAAATGAAAAATCATTATTTAGATAAACCTTGTGATAAACTATCTCGTCAATAGTTGTATCTCCTTCTATTTTATAATCATAGACTATATCCGGATCTACCATGCTATTATATCTGATTTCCGTCCAATGCATATTATCTGTCAAGAATTGTGCTTTTGCAAATGAAAAAGCAAGCAGTAATGCGAGTGTTATTGTTAATTTTTTCATGACTGTTATTTATTTATTGTATTTCAAAACTACCACCCAGTTCAACTTCAAAACCTCCATCCAACAGAACATCTTCTTCTGCTACAAACAGTACATTTGCTCCATTTCTTACAATAACATCTCCTTGTGGTTTGCTTGATGTTACATTTCTACCGGCAAAGATGTTTTTTCCAATAACACATTCATAGGATGTAAATATATGGTTTTGAATATAGGTATCTACTAAATTCTTTTGATAAGTAAATGGTTTATAATTATGTTTTATAATCGTTACATAGTATGAACAGTCCACATTTTCAAAAATTGCAAAAGATACGTTTTTCTGAACTTCAAAATAAGAATTTCCCATATCCTGACTTGTTAATGCAATATCACAACCTGAAACTCCAGTATTAACAACTACAGTTGCGCATGATTGTGACACCGTTGCACTTGAAAAAGTTAATGAATTCTCTGTGAAAATAGATAACTCAGGATCTCCTATTGCGTTTTGCGAAAATTGCACCCAACGATACCCAGAGTTATAACTTGAGGTACCAATATAATAAGATTTTGCCTGTGCGGTTACCGATCCAAATCTATAGCTATTATTACTTGGATTTCCTGTAAATAAATTTTTATAAAATTGAGCAACAAAATCTAAAGAAGGTCCAAAATTATTTATTATTGTATCTGCATAATATAATCCATGTCTAGAACCACCCCAATAAGACACACAGCCCCCATTGGGATTTCTTAAAAAGGCTTCACTTAAACAAGGATCTGTGCTATTATCAAAAGCATTCGTATTACAAGCTGTTGTTGTTATTATTGATTTATTAGAATTAGTCAAAGTTGAAGCATTCGTTGAAGAATAGCTACCTGACTCCAATCCAAATATAGTTACATTTCCATGTACAGCCGTATTTACAAAATGATAACCCGAATTAAGAACAGTTTGTAAATTTGCAGTAGTTAAATTATAACTCGCATCTCCGGGAAAATCGGTACCGGTATCATAAAATCGTGTTCTAACACCTGTCCAATACGGAGCAACATATTGGTTGTACATTGCTTCACTTCTGTGATGTGCATCACTTTTATCAGCCCACAAAAAAGAAAGACGAGAACCTACTAAAAGCATTGTTTTTACATAATTAGAGAAGGGTGGATTTTGTTCATAATTTAATGTTTTATTCACAAAAGCACTAACATGCGTAGATGTTCTAATAGGAGTCCTTGATACAAAAATTTCAGGAGCCATATCAATATTATCATTATATTCCCCTATAAGATTATTCCCATTAGCATTCCAATCAAACGCATTATCAAAACAGGCATAAAACAAATCGCATGGTATAGTATTATCTATTATGCCGCCATTATTAACATTGCCATAGCATCCTTGAACAGGGACAATGGTATTATCTCCTCCCAATAATACCCATTTCAAATTCTTATTTTCATAGTAATATTTTAGACAGTTTTTAATTTTAAGTTGATTGGTTGCTCCGGCATAATTGTCATAAATATAACTTGTTGTAAGAATTTCAGTTTTTATTCCTTTTCTTATTTTCCATGCTTTTAGAGGATTAAAAGAAGAACTTAATTCTTCCGATGTAATTATCAAATATTCTACATCCGATGAGTTTCTTCTAGTATCGGAGGTTGATTTTGATTCTTTCGCAGGGTACAATACATCCAATTCATTGGGATTAATAACAATACTCTTTACAACATCTTCCATATCGTATCTTTCTTGAACATTCGATTTTGTAGAAGATAAATGATTATATTGAAAAGAAATATTAAAATCCGTTATAATAGAAAGCGTTTTATTTTCATTATCATAAATAAAAGGACAAATACTAAAACTTGCAAAATGAAAATCTTGCATTTTGTTAATTGATAAGAATTGTATATTTTCATCAGGATATCTTTTCTTTGCATAATTTGCATTAGAAGAAGAATTAGACATCTCCGACGATTTCATAAGTTGAGGGTTTTTTGCAAGAGTTATATTTTGCAGTATGATTGTATGCGTTGTGTTAATTTTTAAATTTTCTATATTAACATTTTTGGGAACAAGAATATTAATTGTTGTATAAGGTAGTGCAGGCAATGTTGTGTCTTCAATAAAAAAATAACTGTCTTCATTAGGAATTATACTATAATTTCCATCTTCGTTAAGTGTAAAGGAAAATTTACCTTTATCAAACTTAATGTTATAATTTACTTGAGCAATAATGTTGTTTGTTAAGAATAATATCACCCAAAAAGACAATATTATCTTAAACTTATGGTTTATATTCGTTTTCATAACTCCGTCCTCCTATTTTGTTAAAATCATACGTTTGCTGTCGATAATCACATTAATCCTAAATCTGTTATTAGGATTAAGGATATACTATTTCAAATTCTGAACCTAATTCTACGTCAAAATCACTAATAATATTAACTTCTCCTGCTGCATCAAGGATTAGTTTTGCACCATTTTGAACTTTCACGTTTTGAACGTTGATGTCGCCACAACTTACTATGGTTGTGTCGGAAGTTACGATAATGGGAGTGGTTACAGTACCTGTGAAATTGACTGTCGTACCTATTTGTGTCCCAAGTAATGTCAATCAATCTCCCAAGTGAGTTTTTATTGAACTATATTGAGGCGTTTCTGGCTCTGTATCATTAATATTAGCATAATCAAAAGCCTCTTTCATAGAAACATATCCATCATTATTATAATCAGCATTTACAATGCTCCCACTTGGAGTATATCCAGCTACCGCAGCAGTCCAATGATACACAAAAGTATTGTAAGTATAAGAAGGAGGCATAGCCCACGAATATTCTGAATTTGAACATGCAGTAGCAATAACTCGCCCTTGTTTTGCCAAATAAGGAATAAATCCGCCACTAAAACATTGTTCCATAACAATACTAATTTCTCCTGCATTTACTTTATTTACTTCAGTAGCAAATTCAGAAGCAGTTATTGTTTCATACCAAAGTTCAAGAGTGGCTTCGCCTGAATAAGTTAAGTCTCCATGGTCTGTTGTAAAGATGAACAAATGGTCATTGGACGTCAAAATATTAGCCAAAGTGTTAAACACAGTTGTGATATTATTCTTAGTTGCCGAATATTGTATATCAGGTAATCCGTCTCCATCTAAATCCAAAGGAGAAGAATCATAACTTCCATTATTAAGATGACGGTCAATTGCAGGATCTGTTCCATCAGATACTAACACATAAATGTTATTTTTTAAATAACCGTACACATAAATCAATGCTGAATAAATTGCAGAGCAATCATTCCAATATCTTTCCCAATTATTAGATACATCATAACCACCACTGATAATAACAGCATAACAATTTTGTGGATTGGCACCCGAACGCAAATTCGGAATGCTTTTAGAAAAATCAAATTTAAGACCTTCTTGTATTTCAGGTAAAGACGTTATCATTTCCCATGTTTCTAATTTATCAGGTGGTGTTTTCGTTTTTATCTCATGCACCTGTCCATTATCTTTATTGACAAACAAATAACGACATGGATGTGTCCAGTTGGCATAAGGATACTCATCAATAAAGTACACAAAACACGAATTGTTAATACTAATAGGTTCTTTTCTTGAATTGAAAACTATTGTTACACCATTCTTGTCGGCTGTAATATTCTCGTTAGAATACAGCCAATAATAATTGCTTATTTCTTTTTCTACATAATGTTGCACAATACTATCTGCTTGCTTTATTGAAACTTGTGCAAACGATACTGTTGAAAAAATAGAAAAAATCATTAATAAAGAAAAATACCTCGCTTTCATAATTATTACTTTTTAAAAAATTTAAAACTTAATATTTTTTTAGCAGTATCAAAAATATTTACAACATAAAGTCCTCTATTCAAAGAAGATACATCAAACTTTTGATTAGATTCACGTTGTTTAAAAGTTTCTTGAAACACTTGCTTACCTTGTAAATCAAAAATTACAACATATTCGAAGTCTTTTTTACAAGCAATCTCTAAAAAATCATTCACAGGGTTAGGAAAATATAACTTATCTAATTTGCCGTCTATGTCAGACAATCCAGTGGGCTTAGGATATATCATCAACTGCCAGTTTTCAAGACTAGGGTCAGAAGGTCCGAAATCCTTTCTTGTTTTCACTTCAAGAATATTTCCTGTGGTTTTATTAACAAATAAATATCGACGAAAATAAGGACCATTTACATCCATCCACTCATTAATATAGTAAACCCAACAAGAATATTCAACACTAAAAGTTTCATTATTATAATTAGTAATTTTTGAAATACCTTCTGCATTAGATAAATTATCTATTGTGTATAACAACAAACAATCTGTTCTTAACTTTTCATCTACTATATACTTATATATGATTTCATCTGCTTGCTCTTTTGTCACTTGAGCAAATGAGATTGACGAAAATGAAATAAAAATCAAAAAACTGGATAGTAATTGTTTTTTCATGATCTAACCTCCTATTTTGTTAAAATCATACGTTTGCTGTCGATAATTTCATTGTCTACCACTAAGGTATACAAATACATACCAGCCGGCAATTCAGAAGCATAAATAGTTATAGCTTGCGCACCTCTTTGTGTAAGGAAATAGGATTTCTGTTGGATACCGTTTAAACTATAAATATAAAGGTAAGCCGTTTGAACCGTAGTAGGCAAATAATAGGATATTTGGGTGTTTGCATTAAATGGATTGGGAGTATTTTGATACAGTGCTGATTTATCAAAAATAGGATTTTTGCTGATAGAAGTGTCTTTGTAAAGGGTATCACCTCTTAAAAGTCCTTTACCTTCACAACAACGGTTTAAATCGAATCGTAATTCCATAACTTCATTCCATAACATATTTATGTCATTTCTTAGTTCACCCAAATCCATTTCCTGAAACATTACAATCTGCTGTAAGGTTTCTATTTCCAGTCGGTGTTGTTCTATTGAATCTATATACCGTGCAAATTCTGTTTGTAGTTGGGTAACTTCCTGTTGTTGATTATCAAGGGTTGATTTTTGTTCTTTTACCGCTTCAATTGTAATGGGAATTAACCCTATGTAATCAACCGAATAATACCCCTCATCATCAATACTTACCAAGTTTGGGAAAAAAGCTTCCAATTCTTGGGCTAAATAGCCGTACTCTAAAATTTCTATTGCGGGGTTTTCTGATACAGATGGTTTTACATCAGATGAGCAGGTGAAATTTTCGATAACAGCAGGAAGTGTTTTCTTATAAAAATTTCCCTGCAACAAATAGAGGTTTGCTGTTTCATTGAGGTCAATGGGTCTTATTTCTGTTTTCAAGCGTTCATCGGAAAAAAATTTAAGAGTTGGAACTCGGGAAATGCCTCTTACATCCAAAGCATATCCTGCACTAGGAATACGACCTATACCTACATTTCCTCTATCATGCAAAAACAATACATAATTCCTGTAGTTATGCTCACATGGGGCAGCTGTCCATGGTCTCCAAAAATTTAATCCCGGTGCATCACCGTAGCAAGCACCATCGGTATATTCTATTCCCCAAGTAAGACAGGAAGGAGCACCGTTGGCAAAAAACAAGTTTCCGCCCATACCTCGAAGAAGTATACTGCCAGTGTCGACCTGCAATTTTTGTAATGGATTATTATTCCCAATTCCTACATTACCATTTGGTGTTACTTTCAGTTGTCCAAATGAAACTTGGCAACACATCGTTACCGCAACAATAATAAATAATTTTTTCATGTCAATAAATTTTAATTTTTTAAATAACTCTTTTATTTTTGGTACAAATATACACATGTTTTTGATAGTTTTTTAAAAATATTGAAAATATTTTTCCTTTAATTACCAATAAGTTATGTGTTTGATTGGTATAAAGCAAGCCAATAGCATGCTTTTATTGGTATCATTTTACGTAAAAATATAAAAACAGCAGGATAGAATAGGGGTTTATGTCGTTGCTTTTTCTATAATTTTCTGTATGGCTTCTTGCAATCCCGCTGTGTTTTTTCCGCCAGCGGTAGCCAAATTAGCTTGACCTCCACCACCTCCTTGTATAAAAGAAGATGCCTCGCGTACCAACACGGCGGCACTCTTGCCTGTTTGCACCAAATCGTCTGAAAGTGCAACTATTACATTGGGTTTTTGTTCGGCATCGCTTCCAAAAACAATTAAAAGATTGGTATACTCATTTTTCAAATGATAGGCTGCATTTTTAAGCAGTTCGGGCGATAGGCTTCCCAAGTGTTGAATAACGTGTATGTTATTTATGGTAGTCAATTGATTTTTAATTTGTTCAATAAAATTAATCGTACGCTCTTGTTCAAAAGATTCTACTGTTTTGCGATAGGTTTCATTTTCTTGTATCAATTTTTTAATAGCTGGAATGCTGTGTGGGGCATTGAGTAATTGTTTGATTTCGTTGTTTTGTTGTTGAAACTGATACACATACTCTTCTGCTTTTTCTCCACTCAGTGCCTCTATCCTGCGAACGCCTGCGGCGATGGCTCCTTCGGAAACAATTTTTACCAAACCAATATTCCCCGTTGCCGAAGTATGTGTACCTCCACATAGTTCGATGGCTTCGCCAAATTGAATAACACGTACCTTATCGCCGTATTTTTCTCCAAATAAAGCCATGGCTCCCCTATTTTTAGATTCTTCTATCGAAATTTCGCGTAATTCATTAACCGATATGTTTTCTCTAACCATTTTATTTACAAGCGATTCTACTTTAAATAATTCTTCTTCGCTTACTTTTTCAAAATGAGAAAAATCGAAACGAAAACGCTCCTCATTAACCAACGAACCTTTTTGTTCAACATGATTTCCCAATACTTTACGCAAAGCATAATGCAGTAAATGCGTAGCACTGTGGTTGTTTTGCGTAGCTTTTCGTGTTTCAATGTCTACCTTAGCAAGAAATGTAGCGGTCAAATTTTCGGGCAATGTATGGCAAATGTGCAATACTAAATTGTTTTCCTTGATTGTATTTGTGATTTGGATTTTTTCATTTACACTTTCTAATAGTCCCTTGTCCCCAACCTGTCCTCCCGCTTCGGCATAAAAAGGTGTTTGATTCAATACCAATTGGTAAAACTGTTTTCCTTTGGCTTTTATTCTTCTGTATTTTACAATATGACACTCTGTTTCAAGACTATCATAACCCACAAAATGACTGTGTGTGCTTTGGGGATGTAACTCTATCCAATCTTCTGTTTCCAACGAAGCTACTGCACGCGAGCGTTCTTTTTGGGCTTTTAATCCTTGGTAAAAAGCCTCCATATCAACGGTATATCCTTTTTCCGAAGCCATTAGTTGAGTTAAATCTATGGGAAATCCGTAAGTATCGAATAATTCAAAAGCAAATTGTCCATCAATCAAAGGTTTAGGATGTGTAAGCACATAGTTTTCAAATTTTTGAATCCCTTGAGATAAGGTTCTCAAAAAGGATTGTTCTTCCTCTAACAATACTTTTTCTATCAAATGTTGTTGATGTGTTAGTTCAGAGAAATAAGCTCCCATTAATGCCACCAATTTTGACACTAAGCTGTGTAAGAAAGGTTTATTCAAATTTAAAAATGTGTATCCATAACGTACCGCCCTACGCAATATGCGACGAATCACATAGCCTGCTCCTGTATTGGAGGGCAATTGTCCGTCTGCAATGGCAAAAGAAACAGCTCGCAAATGATCGGCAATTACACGCATAGCTATGTCGCTATCCGATTGTGCTCCATACGTTTTTTGAGATAACAAAGCGATTTCGCCTATCAGCGATTGAAAAATATCGGTATCATAATTGGATTGTTTCCCTTGTAAAACCATAGCCAAACGCTCCAATCCCATGCCCGTATCTACGTATTTATTAGGTAGTAAACTTAAACTTCCGTTTGCCAAACGATTGTACTGTATAAATACCAAGTTCCATATTTCAATTACCAAAGGATGGTCTTTGTTTACTAATTCTCTTCCCGATACCTTTGCCTTTTCTTCTTCGGAACGTATGTCTACATGAATTTCGGAGCAGGGACCGCAAGGACCTGTTTCGCCCATTTCCCAAAAATTATCTTTTTTAGAGCCAAACAATATACGTTCTTCTGGCACAATGGTTTTCCATAAATCGTAGGCTTCTGTGTCTTTTTCGGTTCCGTCTTTTTCATCGCCACCAAAAACGGTAACATATAAATGTTGAGGCGGAATGGAAAACACTTCCGTTAGCAGTTCCCATGCCCACGTAATGGCTTCTTTTTTAAAATAATCACCCAACGACCAATTGCCAAGCATTTCAAACATAGTATGGTGGTAGGTATCATGTACAACTTCTTCTAAATCATTATGTTTCCCCGATACTCGTAAACATTTTTGACTGTTAGCCACTCTGAGAAACTTAGGCTGAGCATGTCCTAAAAAAATATCTTTAAATTGATTCATGCCGGCATTGGTAAACATCAAGGTAGGGTCGTTTTTGATAACCATGGAGTCGGAAGGAAAAATCTCATGTTGTTTACTTTCAAAAAAATCTAAAAATATTTTTCGTATTTCGTTAGTTGTCATAATGTTTACTCTTCTTTTTAATGATGTGCAAAAATACATAAAATTGCGTATACAAAACAAAAAAATCAATAGAAGGGAGTAAGTTCTACTAAAAGTAGGACTAAATCATTTCATCAACTTTTACCCACTCTTCAAATTGTTCTTTTGTAAGTAGCTGCAAATCAATAGCCGCTTCTTCTAATGTAAGGTTTTTATGGTATGCGTGCTGTGCTATATTTGCTGCATTGTGATATCCAATGTGTGGGCTCAACGCTGTTACCAACATCAAGGATTGATTCAAATGCTGTGCTATATTTTTAAGATTGGGTGTAATTCCTTCTACACAATTTTCTCTAAATGAATGACAGGCATCGGCTAATAAGTGTGCTGATACCAATAAGTTATACACTATCATGGGCATAAACACGTTTAACTGCAAATGTCCCTGCAATCCAGCGGTAGTAATGGCGGTATCGTTGCCAATTACTTGGGCACACACCATGGTAATTGCCTCGCATTGAGTAGGATTAACTTTCCCGGGCATAATGGAAGAACCCGGTTCGTTTTGTGGTAAATCAATTTCGCCCAATCCACAACGAGGACCCGAAGCTAATAAGCGTATGTCGTTGGCTATTTTGGTCAAACTAACGGCTATTTGCTTCAAAGCTCCCGAAGTTTCGACAAAAGCATCTTGCGATGCCATGGCTTCGTATTTATTTTTTGCCGGAGCAAAAACATGATTGGTAAATTTATTTATATAACTCACACTAAGTGAATC
>JAAYRN010000195.1 GCA_012518765.1 Bacteroidales bacterium | reverse complement strand
TATTTTTATTATATAAGGGTACTTTTAATAATTCCTTTTATTTTTTTATCAAAGGAAGAATAGAAGTAATCCTAAAATAATTGGATTCTCTTATTCTTCGCGTATCCACGTTTGATTGCGACCCAGCCATCCGCTTTTATCTAAGGAACCACGTACTTTTAGTTTTTTGGTTTTGGTATCGTAATTTATAGTACAATGGTATACTTTTCCATTGTTGGGGTCTAAAATAGTTCCTCCTGTAAGGCTGTTTCCTTTCACTGTCATGCCATTGAGAATAATCATTCCTAAAATAGGTTTATTTTTATTTGCACCTCCGCATTTTTCACAAAGTTTGTCGGAGCCTTTAAACAATTTTTCAATGCGTCCGTAGTATTTATCGTTGGTGGCTTTGTAGATATAAACAATGGATTTTGCTGTACCATCCTCATCATCAATGGTTTTCCATTTTCCTACTATTTTATCAATTTGTGAAAAACCACTCAGAGCGAAAGCTGTGAATAAAAGCGTTAAAAAACATATTTTTTTCATACCAATAAGATTTTGAAATTATGAATGCAAAAATATAAAAAATATAAAATAAAACGGCTAAAAACAAAAATATAAAAAATATAAAATAAAACGGCTAAAAACAAAAATATCTTAGTATAAAATAAATTTCAGTAGCTTCTTTCCCAATATTGTGTGCGTCCAAACCAACCTCTTTTATCTAATGAGCCTCTGATTCTCAGTCTGTCTGTTTTTTTATCATAACCAATACTACAGTAGTATATGTCTCCTTTGGTAGGGTCTAAAATAGTTCCTCCCGTTAGTGTACAATCTTTTAATTTCATGTCGCTTATGACAGTTAAGCCCAAAATGGGTTTGTTTTTGTTTTCTCCTTTACATTTTTCACATATTACGTTTTGATTGCCAAAAATCTTTATCACTTTTCCATAATATTTGTCATTATTATCTTTGTAAATTTGTATAATAGATTTAGTAGTGGGGTTGTTGTCATCTATAGCCACCCATTTTCCCAATATTTTTTCAATTTGCGAATAGCCTATGCAAATAGAATAAACACTTAGCATAAAGATTAAAAAAAATATTTTTTGCATAGGACTAAAATGTCATTAAATGTTGCTTTTAAAAGAATTTGATGCCAAAATATAGATTTATTGCTTTTTATTTTGACATATTCTAAGTGTTTAACTGCATTAATCCTTGATATATTGTGTGTTTTTAAAAATAAATAGGCTGATAATCAAAATAATGAATATTTAATTTGCTTATAGTATTCATTTGAACTATTTTAAATGTATTTTTGTCGTTCTAATTTTAATATATTTAAAACATAATGAACATTTTTGTAGGAAGTCTTCCCTTTTCAGTTAAGGAAGACGAATTAAGAGAAGTATTTGAAGAATACGGAGAAGTAGTATCGGCTAAAATCATTTCTGACAAGTTTACAGGAAGAAGTAAAGGTTTTGGTTTTGTAGAAATGAGCAACGACGAAGAAGCTAATCGCGCTATTGAAGAATTGAATGGTGCTGAGATGAATAATCGTACTATCGTTGTAAATGAAGCTCGAGAAAGGACTGAAAATTACAGTGGAAATAACAGAAGAACAGATAGATCAAGAGGAGATAGAAGTTATTAGTCGTGTTTTTTTAGTATCTGAAAAATCACAAGCAACATTATTGCTTGTGATTTTTTTTTGTGTAAAATGGATAATTAGCTTATGAATTTTTTAATATCTTCGATAACATCCCTATTGTTTGATAAACGAATGACTTTGTACTGTCCCCCAAGTTTATTTTTTGAAGACATCCAACGTAGAAAAGTTCCTTGTGGTAGTGATTGAATGATAGGTTTTTGCAGTAGTATATCAGCAGTTCGTTTGGCTTCGTAGTCGGAGTTTACTTTCATTAATTCCTTGTCTAACAGATTGGTAAATTGCTCCATATTTTCGGGTGCTTGTTTAAATTCAATCAACCATTCATGCGATGCTTTTTCGCCATCGCTAAAGTAAATAGGTGCTACGGTGTATTCGTTAACGATAGCATGGGTTTGTTGGCAGGTTTTGGCAAGTGCTTTTTCTACATTATCCAAGATTAATTCTTCGCCAAAAGCGTTGATAAAGTGTGTGTTTCTACCTGTAATAATAATTCGATACGGATTGGTAGAAGTAAATTTTACTACATCGCCAATGATGTATCTCCACAAACCGGCATTGGTAGAAATCAATAAAACGTAATTGGTATCGGTTTTAATATCTTCTAAACTAATAGTTTTATAGTTTTCCTCCATGTAATCGGTTAGGGCTATAAATTCAAAAAACACTCCATTGTTAAGCAGCAACAACATGTCTTGACTGTGGGGACGGTCTTGGGTGGCAAAGTATCCTTCGGAAGCATTATACATTTGCCAATACCATAATTTGTCGTTATTTGTAATAGCTTTAAATTGTGGTTCATAAGGGGAGAAATTGACACCTCCGTGCATAAATAATTCCAAATTAGCCCATATAGATTGGATGGTATCTGTGTTTTCTATTTCCATGATACGTTTTAGAATAATCAGTATCCATGAGGGAACTCCGGCTAAGCCTGTTATGTTTTGTTTTTTGGTGTAATTTGCAAATAGGTCTAATTTTAAATTCCAATCAGGGTGCAAGGCTATGTGTTTAGGAGGGGTACGTAGCCTGTTTGCCCATTCGGGTATATATTTGATTAGGACAGCCGACATATCGCCACAAACAGCTTTGGGATTTAATTCAAGTTCTCTTAAAGAGCCTGTAAGAGAAAGGGTTTCACCTGTAAATAAACAAGTATCGGGACGGTTTTTTACGTATAAGGCTAAACTTTCTTTTCCTCCCTTGTAGTTACATTCGATAAGGGACTCCCATGTTACGGGTATAAATTTGCTTTTGCTTCCGCTTGTTCCCGATGATTTGGAAAACATACGAGTTTTTCCTCGCCACAATACATTGCTTTCGCCCTTTATACATCTTTCAATAAAAGGATATATAGATTCATAGGTGTTGATAGATACGTTTTCAGCGTATTGCTCGTAGGATTGTATGTTTTTGTAATTATAGGTTTTACCCCATTCGGTATGTTGTGCTGCATGCAAAAGATATTGCAAGCATTTTTTTTGACAAAGTAATGGTTCTTCGACAATTTGTGTTACATCCCTGTATTTTTTTTGAAAATAGGTCTTTAAAAA
Organism: Bacteroidales bacterium; assembly: GCA_012518765.1. GTDB lineage: Bacteria > Bacteroidota > Bacteroidia > Bacteroidales > WCHB1-69 > UBA5266. The sequence continues at coordinate 14,079 of JAAYRN010000195.1, read as the reverse complement.
ATAGTTGCTTAAAGAAGACATTTAGTCGATTTTTATTTTTTTATATGTTTGAAGCCATCGTTTAGGTATTTCATTCTTACAAGCTGTTTCATAGTCTTTTAAAGAACAGGGAACTAAGTAGTTTTTACTGTATTTAGCGTCTTTGTTTTCGCACGGAATTTCCATCCACCATAATTCGCTTACCTTGCTTTTATAGAAAATAATTTCGTAAGCATTATCGTGCAGCGAGACAAAGTATTTATAGAAATTTTTCTTAGCCATGTCGGGAGCATCGTTTTGCCGTATGATAAATCCGTCTATAAAATACCATATCATTTGGGATATTAGTTTAGCACTTTGATTGTTAGTGTCGTATGATGGGTTGTATTCGTATATTCCCAAAGAGGTCAGTTTTGAATTTCCTCCAGCATAACGTGTCAATTGGCAAATTTCCTTACCCGTTAATCCATTGGGTGTGGTATGTTTACATCCAGGTGCATCCCCAAATCGTATGGCAGCCATGTCTATCGTAAGTAAATCGGCATTGCGGATAACAGGCTCATAATCTATTACATCTTCTTGTACTAACCCTAAGCGATACGCATCGAAATATAATTTATCCATCAAATGTATTTCTTCATTATCTACCATGTAGGTTTGGTAGGCTATATTGCTGTAGTTAAATAGATAGTTGGGTTGTTTTAAAATGATTTTATGGATATAACTATTTGATTTTAAAGGAGAGTTTTCACTGCCAATATCAAATTTAGAGTCGATAGAAACTAAATTAACAACTTGATTTAGTTGTTCGTAAGCACAGTAGTTGGCGTATGTTAAATCTTGACTTCCACCTATGATAATAGGAATGACACCCGCTTTGATAATTATACTCAATACTTCGCTCAAAGCAATGTAGGTGTCGTTAGCTGTTTTACCTATTTTAAAATTTCCCAAATCGACAATGGGAGGGAAATTATTATGTCTAAATAGCTGATAGAGTTGACTTCTTACCTTATCAGGAGCTTCGGAACATCCTATGTTGTTGTATGCGTTTTTTTCTTCAGCTACTCCTAATAAAGCTATTTTATAGTTTTCTATGTGGGGGAAATCGGAATCTTCGCTGTAGATGCTAATACTATTGCCAATCATACTTTTAGGCATGTCGGATGCATAAAAGTCTAATTCTTCTAAGACTATGGGCTTGAAATAATGCTTTATTTCCATATCCATTAGTTTATTTTTTTGCTTTTTTTTCCGTATTTTCTTTTATAATTTCCATACAATCTTCATAAGTAAGCTCTTCGTAGCTTTTTCTTTTCAGTAGGCGGTAATTGTTTACACCATCGGTTAAATAAGGTCCTGTTTTTCCTTTCACGATACGAATTTTACTGTTTTCTTCAAATTTCTTTAAGGTGTTTTTTTCTTCTACTTCGTCGATGATTGTTATAGCGTCTTCAAGGCTCAATGTTTTTATGTCTTTATCAGCTGGTATTTTATAGAATCGTTTATTATACAGTACATAAGGTCCGTATCTTCCTACGGCTGCCGATACTTCCATGTCGTTGTAATTACCTACCACTACTGGGGCTTTTGCTTTGTCCGATTCGATTTTTTTATTGATAATATCCAGACATTCTTCTACTGTTATTTCGAGTAAATCCATAGTTTTGGGTATGGAATAAAACTTGTCTTGATAACGTACATAAGGACCGTATCTTCCGACATTTACTACTAATTCGGCTTCATTATGAATGCCTACAGTACGAGGGAGTTTAAATAAATCCAATGCCTCTTCAAGTGTAATAGTTTCAATACTTTGATTGGGTAGTAATTTGGCGAATTTTGGTTTTTCTTCGGTATTGGTTTCTCCAATTTGTGCTACAAATCCAAAGCGTGCTAATTTTACGTATACATTTTTCTTGCTTGTCGGATCTACGCCTAATAGTCGTTCGCCTCTTGCTTTTTCCGATGTTTCCATGGTTACTTCAACTTGTTTGTGAAAAATGGAATAAAAATCAGAAATCATTGTTTTCCATTTGATTTTCCCTTGGGCTATTTCGTCAAATTTCTTTTCAATATTAGCCGTAAAGTTGTAGTTCATAATGTCTCCAAAGTTTTCCATCAGAAAACTATTGACTATGATACCTATATCGGTGGGCATGAGTTTTCCTTTTTCAAAACCTACTTTCTCTTTTTTAATGGAGTCGGTAATTTTATTTTTCTTCAAAGTAATGGTTTTGTATTCACGCTCAAATCCTTCTTTATTTCCTTTAATCACGTACTGTCTTTTTTGAACAGTAGAAATAATAGGGGCATAAGTTGAGGGGCGACCGATTCCTAACTCTTCAAGTTTACGTACTAAGCTCGCTTCTGTGTATCGGAAGGGTTGCTGGGTATATCTTTCTATGGCTTGAATGTGATCGGCTGTTAGTGTGATTCCTTGTTGTAGTGTAGGCAGTTTACTTATAACTTTATCTTCTTCCACATCGTCGCTTGACTCCATGTATACTTTCAGGAATCCATCGAATAATAAAACTTCGCCTGTTGCTATAAATTTCTCCTTAGAGTTTGATATATCAATAGTTACTGTTGTTTTTTCTATTTCAGCATCACTCATTTGTGAAGCGATGGTTCGTTTCCATATCAGTTCATAAAGACGCTCTTGAGATGTGTCGTTTACTTGTATGCTATGTTTGTTGATATAGGTTGGTCGGATGGCTTCGTGTGCTTCTTGTGCTCCTTTTGCTTTGGTTTTATAGTTGCGAGTTTTGGCATATTTTTTTCCGTACAAATTAGTAACTTCTTTTTCGGCAGTAGTTAGTGCTAATTTTGATAAATTAACCGAATCGGTACGCATATATGTTATATGTCCTGATTCATAGAGCTGTTGTGCTACTGTCATGGTTTTAGCTACCGAAAAATTGAGTTTGCGTGCTGCCTCTTGTTGTAGGGTGGAAGTGGTAAAAGGAGGTGCAGGTGTTTTTTTGGTGGGTTGCTTTTCTATGGCGTTGATAGTAAAGGTTGCATCTTTGCATTTTTCTAAAAAAATCTTTGTTTCTTCTTCGGTCGAAAAACGTATGTTTAGTTCGGCTTGTATGCTATTGGTTGAATCGTCTATGAATTTGGCTAAAACTCTGAAAGCGGGAGTGGCTTTAAATTGGTTGATTTCTTTTTCTCTTTCAACTATAAGCCTGACTGTAACTGATTGTACACGACCAGCAGATAATGAAGGTTTTACTTTTCTCCACAGAATGGGCGATAATTCAAATCCAACTAAGCGGTCTAATATCCGACGGGCTTGTTGTGCATCTACTAAGTCTGCATTTATGTTGCGTGGTGTTTTGATTGCACTTAAAATAGCACTTTCTGTAATTTCATTAAAAACAATTCGTTTTGCATTTTTGGGATCAATATTGAGTGCATTTAACAAATGCCACGAAATGGCTTCTCCTTCGCGGTCTTCATCCGTTGCTAACCAAACGGTTTCTGCTTTAGCTACAGCTTTTTTAAGGTCATTTAAAATGCTTGATTTATTGGATAATATAACATAGTTAGGTTCAAAATTGTTTTCAACATCAATACCTAATTGTTTTTCTGGTAAATCTCTAATATGTCCCATGGACGATTTTACACTGTATTCTTTTCCTAAAAAACGCTCTATTGTTTTTGCCTTTGCAGGCGACTCTACGATAACTAAATTCTTGCTCATTTGAAGTTTTTCTTTTATTAAAAATGGATTGCAAAATTACATTATATTAATATAGAAAAAGAAACATTTTTAGATGTTTTTTTCTAATAATTTGATTATTAGTAAAATAAAAAAATATTTTATTTTATTTTAAGTGATTATTTGCGTTTTTTTAACTTAGAACTCCTTTAAAAACGAAACAAACGGGTCCTTGTAAGTAGATGTTTTTAAAGGTATTTTCCTGTTTTTGGAAACTGACTTTAAAGTTACCTCCTAAGGTTTTTATGCTGATTTCGGAATTGAGGTGTATGAGTGAATAGGCGAGGGAAGAGGCTGTTACTCCAGTGCCACAAGAGAGGGTTTCGTCTTCAACGCCACGCTCAAAAGTTCGTACAAATAGTTGATTTTCTTTTATTTGTACAAAATTTACATTTGTTCCTTCGGGAAAATCACTATGATGACGAATGGATTTACCTTGGGCAACAACATCAATAGTCTCTACATTGTCTACAAATTGAACTACATGGGGAGAACCTGTATCTAAATAATAGCCATTACGATAGGGCATTATTTTGTCTACATTTTTCATTTGTAATGTTACTTCCATGAGGTTTTTGTTTTCGGAAATGATTTTACCGCGATGCATACCATCAATTCCCTTGAAAATAGTTTCATTTTCGATTAGTTCCATTTTTTTTGCAAATGCAATCGCACATCGTCCTCCATTGCCACACATGCTGCCTTCGTATCCATCGGCGTTGAAATAACGCATTTCAAAATCAATATTTTCCTGATTAGGAGTATTTAATAAAATTAAACCATCGGCTCCTATGCCTGTTCTTCGGTTACATAAAAACTGAATATGTGTAGGATTGTCTTCAAATGAATTATCAAAATTATAGATAAATATAAAATCATTTCCAGCACCGTGATATTTGTAAAATTGTAACATAGTTTTTCTTATGTACTCATTTTTAAGATGTTGATTTCTTCTTTCTTTAAAAATCGCCAATGTCCGCGAGGTATATCTTTTTTGGTAAGACCTGCAAAGGATACTCTATCTAACTTTTCAACTGTGTATCCTAAGTGTTCAAAAATACGGCGAACTATTCTGTTTTTTCCCGAATGAATGGTTATACCGATTTCTTTTTTACTTTCTCCTACGTAGGCTATTTCATCGGGTTTTATGATGCCATCTCTTAGCTCTATTCCATTAGCTATAGTTTCAAAATCAGTTAGTTTGAGGTTTTGGTCTAACTCTACATGATATATTTTTCGGACTCCATAGCGGGGGTGGGTAAGTTTTTTTGCCATTTCGCCATCGTTAGTAAACAACAGCAAGCCTGTAGTATTTCTATCCAATCTGCCTACTGGATATACTCGTTCTTCGCAGGCACCTTTTATAAGCATCATGACATTTTTTCTGTCAAATTCATCGTCAACTGTAGTGATGTAATCTTTAGGCTTATTCAAAAGAATGTATACAGGTTTTTCCCTTTGTAGTATTTTATCATCATAGCGTACTTCATCAGTAGGCATAACCTTGGTTCCTAATTCGGTAACCACTATTCCATTGACTTTAACGGCTCCCGATTCAATAAGTTTATCTGCATCACGACGTGAACAAATACCAGCATTAGCAATGTATTTATTTAGTCGAATGGGACCTCGTTCTTCACTCCAACTTAAAGATAGTATTTTGGGAGTACGTTCACTACCACGACCTTCCATGCGTCTGGTTCTAACTATTTCGCTTAATATTTCCGACTCAGCAGTAACATTTCGTCTCCTACTTTTAGCAGTATCAAAAGGTTTTTGGTCTCGCGATCTGTGCCTTGTTTTGTTATCTTCGTATTGTCTGTTTGAGGAACGACTTCTATCTCGCTTGTCAACTCTTTGTCTGTCAGACGAGTCTTCTGATTTGCCTCTGCGTTTGTCTGTTCTTTTTTGTAGTTTATTATCTTGCGTTTTATTGGTAAAGAAGTCTTTACGTGCTTTTCGTTTGTCTGTTTTATCTGAACTTAAAACTTTTTTTAAAGGATTTTTTTTGTTACCACTTCTTTCTGTTTTCTTTTCGTCCTTGTTTTTTTTCTTGTCCAAATTCCCTTTGTTTTTCTTAATGTAAACCACTTTGTTATAATGTTATAAGATTCTTTTTTTCTTTTATTTTGATGAGTTTGTATACTGGTTGTGCTTGTGTAAAAGATTCTGCAAAAATACTCAATTTTTAAGTGTATTTCATTTGTTTAATAGAATAAAAAAATATTAGTAATTATTTTAGTGAACTTTTGTACTACATTTTGTTTTATATATATAACAATATTATTTTAGACGATGAAAAAAGTTTTTTTAATTATGGCTGTGTTTTTTATCTTGTGTGATACGTTATTAGCTCAAGAACAGCCAAAAATGCGTTACGATTATGATATTTTGATTACGTATAATAGTAAAAATGAAACATTGGAGCGAATTACTCATACCTTTGATTCTTTGGGTAATAGGTTGACAAAGTTATTTGAAAAATGTGTTTCAGGAGAATGGTTTAACAACAAGCGACATACTTATACTTACGACAATAATAATAATGTGTTGACCGAATTGTTTGAAGAATGTTCTTCCGGTTCATGGAAGTACGATTGGCGTTCAACTTACACTTACAGCGTAGCAAGCGACACAGTGATTGAAATTTACGAGGTGTTTTCTTCGGATGATCAATCTTGGAAAAAGGACTGTCGCTGTTCGATTATCTACGATAGTTTAGGGAGAATTTTGTCCGAATCCCGAGAACACTTTGTTGACGGAGCTTGGGAGTATTATACCCGCTCTCGTTATTATTACAATGATTTGGGCGAAATATCGGAACGATTGTATGAAAGATACTCTTTTGACCAGTGGTTAGATTCTTATCGCTATCTTTATACTTATGATTCTGTGGGTAATAGATTGACAGAATTGAGAGAAGTATTTTCTTTAGACAACTGGGTGTATGTGTGGCGATATTTTTATACTTACGATGATAGAGGTAATAAGTTGACAGAATTTCACGACATATATTCACTTGACGGGGTATGGGAAAATATTTACAGAGATACTTGCAGCTACGATGATGTTAACAATATGGTAAGTAAAATGAGAAGAGTAATGTCGTCAGGAGAGTGGAAAAAATCTTGGTTAATTCACTATAACTATGATGATTATGGAAATTCTGTTGCAGGTAAGCATGAGCTGTGGTTTGAAAATGATTGGATTGCTCACGAGGGAGGCTTGTATTTATTTTTAAATCAAAAAGAAACAGAATACTATTATGCACATTATTACGAAGCAAATATCCTTTCCTTTATCGACAATACAAGCATAGAAAATATAGAACTAACAGATGAATATTTGAACATATATCCCAATCCTGCCAAGGATAAAATTACTCTTCATTTTTACACTCAACCCCAAGAATCTTATGTGTATATTTATGATTTACAGGGTGTTTTAATTAAATCGTTTGTTGTAAAAAACCAAAAACAAGATATAATAACATCTGATTTATCCGCAGGGATTTATGTGTTTAAAATAAAAACAACAGAAAATATATGGACTAAAAAAATATTTATTTCCAAATAAAAACGAGACTTAATTATTAATTTGTAACATATAGCACAATTTACAAACATTATTTAATATACCTTTGCAGTAGTGAATATTGAGAAATAGGTGCTATCAATTTTTACTTATAATTTAAATCAAGCACTTTAATTAAAAAAACGAATACCATGACAATAGAATTACCAAAATTACCCTACGAACACAATGCTTTAGAACCCATTATTAGTCAAAAAACTATAGAGTTTCATTATGGAAAACATCACCAAGCGTATGTAAATAACTTAAATAATTTGATAAAAGGTACTGATTTAGAGAAAAAAGACTTAGTCGAAATTATCAAAACATCGGAAGGTGGAGTGTTTAATAATGCAGCACAAGTATGGAATCATACGTTTTATTTTTATCAATTTATTCCTGGGGGAAAAGGACAGCCTTCGGAAGATTTTTTAAATGCTATCGAAAAACAATGGGGTTCATTGGAAGATTTCAAAAAAGAATTTAATACCGCATCTGCTACCTTATTTGGTTCAGGTTGGGCTTGGTTGGTGAAAAATAAAGAAGGTAAATTAGAAATAACTAAAGAAAGTAATGCCGGTACTCCACTTACAAAAGGATTGAGACCAATCTTAACTTTTGATGTTTGGGAGCATGCTTACTATATTGATTACCAAAACAGAAGACCTGATTACTTAAATGCTTTATGGAGCATAATAAATTGGGACGAAATTAATAAACGATTTGCTGAGTAATATTAAAATACACAGTAAATAAAATTAGACATTATTCTTACGATGCAAATATAAAATGGATGCATCTGTTTATTTTGCCATTCCAGTTTTAGACGAGAATGAATATCTTTTTGCAACTCTCGACTGTATTGCAGAACAGAGTTGCAAAAATAATATATATACGTATATTTGTGTAAATCAACCTGATGATTGGTGGTATACGGATAAAATAGATATTTGCTTGCGAAATCAAGAATTGATTAGCAGCTTGCAAAAAAACTATAGAAATTTACAAATTAAACTTATAGATAAATCAAGCAAAGGTAGGGGCTGGATAGGAAAAAAATATGGGGTTGGAATAGCCCGCAAAACTCTTATAAATAGCATATTGCATCATGCTTCTCCAAATGATATAATCATCAGTATGGATGCCGACACTCATTTCGATACATCTTTTGTGTCGCATGTTGTCAATGATTTAAAGTCGAATCCCCAAGCAGTGGCTTTAAATTTACCCTATTTACATCCTATAAGTGATAATGAGCAGCAAGACAGAGCTATACTTCGCTATGAACTGTATTTACGCAATTATATGCTCAATATGCTTAGGATTAATAGCCCCTACGCTTTTACTGCTTTTGGTTCGGCAATAGCTTGTAAAGTAAAAGATTACATTGCTGTAGGAGGTTTTGATACTCAAAAATCAGGAGAAGATTTTTATTTCTTACAAAAAATGGTAAAATACGGATTGATCAAACTATACTCTCAAGCCAAAGTATTTCCTTCGCCTCGAATTTCCGAAAGAGTTGTATTCGGAACAGGAACAGCTGTCGTTGATTTTCAGACTGATAACTCTAAACGCTATCCTGTTTTTCATTACTCATCTTTTGATTATATTCAAGAAGTTTATGAGCAATTAGGCGATATTTACAAACAGGATATTCAAACAGTTTTTACTGATTTTTTGACTCAACATTTAGGAAAAACGGATTTGTGGGGTAAATTACGAACCAATTACAAAACGTTGCCCATGTTTAAAAAAGCATTTCATCAAAAAGTAAATGGGCTACGGTTGTTTCAATTTTTGCGAAACACACAAATTACCATAAACAAAACCGATGAAATGTGCTTACATGATTATATGACAAAGTTTTATAGTCATGTAAACTATAAGTTAGGAGAAAAATCATTTGAAGAAATGGATGTGGAAATACTGTTGAAATTGAGAGAATTATTGGCAACTCAAGAAGATTTTATGAGAAAACAAAAAGACTTGGCTGTATTTGGAAAAATATGAGTAATTTTGCCGAAATAAAAATATACTTATGGAAATTGATAAACACCTCTTAATCATACTTATACTTTTTTTTTCTGTAAATATATTTGCACAATACGATAACTCGACAGACACAACATTAAGTGCTCCTATGGGCGATGAGTCTTCAAAAAACTATGTGCCCGCATACACCTTCCAATACAACAAATGGTATGCTGAACTCCCTGTGTATAATTTGGTTGATACATCTATTTACAACAATCATCGAACTGAAATACTGTCTGCTTCTCGTAATTTATACGCTCATACAGGTTTATTAGGGCAGGTTGCATACCCTATGAATTATCATTTTCAACGTACACATGGATTTGTATACAAAACAATGCCTTTTTCACTTTACCACCGTAAAATCGACAATTGGCAATGGCATTATGTGCCAGAATCATACACTCGTATAGATTATGAATGGGGTACAGGAAAAGAAAATATGTTCAATGTGATTCACTCACAAAGTATCTATGACCTTTCGTTTGAAATAGATTTTACAACCATGATAGCCGAAGGTTTATTTACTGGTAAACAGTCAGTAAGAGATTTAAATGCAGGTATTCGGCTTTCTTACCATACACCTAATAGTCGCTATGGGTTTGATTTTGCGTATATTTACAATTTATTTTATTTGAATGAAAACGGAGGAATTTTAAATGATTCCTTGTTTGAAGCGAGAGTAGATATACGAAATCTTGCCATCAAGGAACCAAACGCTTATAGCAATTATCAAGATCACGATGTGTTTTATAGACATTATATCGCACTGTCAAAAAAAGGAACAGATAGCAATGAAACTCACTTTAATTTAGGTTATGTTTTACACGATATTGAATTTACAAGTTTAAAAACCCTATACAACAACCGAAGTTTAAACCCAAGTTATTATCATACTTTCAATTACGACTCATTATTTACGTTTGATTCACTCACATCTTATCAATTTAAAAACAGTTTGATGTGGTCAAACTATATGTACAACGATAGTATATTGATGCAAAAAAATAATTTTATTTACGCAACAGTCGGAATAGCACATACATACATAAAAGTAGGGGATAGCTCTGCCAGATTTTTTTGTTTTCAGTTAACTCCTTTCACAAATGTACATTTACGATTTGCTCGAAATATTGATTTGAAAATGAATCTATTGTATACTATCAACGGATACAACAACCAAGATATAAGTGCAGGATTACATTTTTCGTGGCAAATACCTACCGAAAAAGACATTCAACATACACTATCTTTTAAATCAAACTTTTACAAGTATCAACCCGATTATTTTTATACCTATTATTTTGCAAATACGTATAATTGGGAAAATGAAAACTTAAAAAAACAACAACTTTTTCAAGCTACATTGGAGTGGCAGTATGATAAATATATAATTGATTTTAATTACTATACACTTCAAAACACCCTCGTAATAGGTGAAAATATGTTGCCTATACAATTTAATAAAACTGCAAATATTTATCAATTGGCGACTTTGCTCCCTTTTCGCTATAAAGGTTTTGGTTTTGAATCTAATATGTTTTTACAATATGCTACTCAAAAATACATACCCATGCCTTGGTTTGCAGGACGAGGAAGTGTTTTTTACGGTTTTAACATGTTTAAAAAAGCCATGTTTACACAATTAGGGTTAGAAGTATTGTATAATACGCCTTATTACGCTCATGGCTATAATCCTGTTATGCAACAGTTTTTTTATCAAAACACCAAAAAAATAGGAAATCATACTTATTTTGATTTTTTTGTTAATATAAAAGTAAGTCGCTTTTATTTTCATTTCGTATTGGGTAATTTTTTGGCAGATTTACTTCCTAAAAAACATTATTTAATTCTTCATTATCCCACAAAAGGATTAAATTTTAAAGTGGGTGCATCTTGGCGTTTTCATGATTAAAAATCATATTTTATTGAAAAATAAATATTTATGTTTGTATGTAAGAATAAAATGTAACAAAATAAATGTGTATGTCCTATAATTGAGTATTTTTGCAACATTACAAGGAATATATAATTACAGTATCGTATGGAATATAATTTTGACGAAATAGAAAAAAAATGGAGAAAATATTGGGCTGATAATAAAACATTTAAAGTAGAAATAGATCACACAAAGCCTAAATATTACATCTTAGATATGTTTCCTTATCCTTCGGGAGCAGGTTTGCACGTTGGACACCCTTTGGGTTATATTGCCAGCGACATATATGCACGTTACAAACGATTGAAGGGTTTTAATGTATTACACCCTATGGGCTTCGATGCCTACGGTTTGCCCGCAGAACAATATGCCATCCAAACAGGACAACATCCTGCTATAACAACGGAAATAAACGTAAAACGCTACCGTCAACAATTGGACAAAATAGGACTATCCTTTGATTGGGATAGAGAAGTAAGAACATGTGATCCCGATTATTACAAATGGACACAATGGGGATTTATACAACTTTTTAATCACGCTTATTGCAATCAAAGCCAAAAAATAGTTCACATTGATGAACTCATAAAAATATTTGAAAAATCAGGAACAAAAGATTTGAATTTTAGTAACAATTCTACTTGTTCTTTTTCGGCGGAAGAATGGAAACAAAAAACCGAAGCCGAGCAACAACATATATTGATGGATTATCGATTGGCTTATGTATCAGAATGTATGGTAAATTGGTGTCCTCAATTAGGTACTGTTTTGGCAAACGATGAAGTGGTCAATGGAAGATCGGTGCGTGGCGGATGTCCCGTTGAACGAAAACCCATGAAACAGTGGTTTTTAAGAATTACAGCGTATGCCGACCGCTTGTTAGAAGGATTAGATAGGGTTGAGTGGTCAGATTCTTTAAAAGAAATACAACGCAACTGGATAGGACGTAGCAAAGGTGCTTTTGTTCAGTTTAATATACAGTCAAGCAAGCATAAAATAGGGGTTTTTACCACACGACCAGATACCATTTTTGGCTCTACATTTATGGTCTTATCCCCTGAACATGAACTTATAAATCATATTACAGCAGACAATAAAAAGCAAGAAGTAGAACAATACATTTGCTGGGCAAAAAATCGAAGTGAATTAGATCGTTTATCTGAAGTGAAAAAGGTAAGTGGTGTATTTACAGGTGCTTATGCTATCAACCCTTTAAACAATAACCCCATACCCATTTGGATTTCCGATTACGTATTGGCAGGCTACGGAACAGGTGCTATTATGGCTGTACCTGCTCACGATAGTAGAGATTTCGCTTTTGCTCGTCATTTCAAACTACCTATAACTCAAGTAATATTACCCAACGGAGAAAAAGAAAGTCATACCGATACTTGGGAAGATGCTAAGGACTCAAAAGAAGGAATATGTATAAATTCAGATTTTATCAACGGTATGAAAGTAGAAGATGCTATTCAGACTGTTATACAAAAAATTAAAGATTTAAACATTGGATATGGCACCATAAATTACCGTTTAAGAGATGCCATTTTTAGTCGACAACGCTATTGGGGAGAACCTTTTCCCATTTATTACAAAAATAACATTCCCTACGCTTTACCCGAAAGCGAATTACCTTTAAAACTACCCGAAATAGACTCCTATTTACCTACATCAGAGGGAGAACCTCCATTGGCACGTGCTAAAACATGGAACTATATGGGATATCCCTTAGACTTAAACACTATGCCCGGTTTTGCTGGTTCTAACGCTTATTATTTGCGTTATATGGATCCACACAACAAGGAAGCCTATTTTTCAAAAGAAGCCAACGATTATTGGCAAAATGTAGACCTATATATCGGAGGCATAGAACATGCCACGGGACACTTGTTATATGCTCGGTTTTGGAATAAGTTTTTATTTGATCTTGGACTCGCATGTAAGGATGAACCTTTCCAAAAAATGATAAATCAAGGGATGATACAAGGGAGGTCAAATTTTGTGTATCGCATCAAAAATACCAATAAGTTTGTTTCGTATAATCTTAAAAATCAGTATGAAACAGATGCTATTCACGTAGATGTAAACATAGTAAATGATGATGTTTTAGACATAGAAAAGTTTAAAACATGGCGACAAGAATATCACACAGCCGAATTTATACTGGAAGATGGAAAATATATATGCGGTCATGAAATAGAAAAAATGTCAAAATCATTGTATAATGTTCAAAATCCAGACGATATAATAGACAAATACGGAGCCGATACCCTGCGTATGTATGAAATGTTTTTAGGACCTATCGAACAATCAAAACCCTGGGATACTAAAGGAATCGAAGGAGTTTTTCGATTTTTACGAAAAACATGGAAGTTGTTTCACAGTCAAAATAGCGCATTTTATGTAGAAGACAAAGAACCTACCATGCAGGAATGGAAAGTGTTACATAAAACAATCAAGAAAATAGAAGAAGATATAGAGAAAATTTCTTACAATACTTCTATCAGTGCTTTTATGATTTGTGTAAATGAATTAACAGATTTAAAATGTCATAAAAGAGATATTTTAGAGCCATTTTGTATATTACTTTCATCTTTTGCCCCTCATATTTCCGAAGAGTTATGGGCTTTGTTAGGACATGAAGAAAGTATTACTTTTGCTGATTTTCCTATATGGGAAGCCTCTTATTTAGAGGAAGATAGTTTTAATTATCCTGTTTCTTTTAATGGAAAAATGCGATTTTTGTTGAGTTTACCCGTAGATATGAATCATGATGAAATAGAAAAAACTGTTTTATCTGCACCCGAATCAGAAAAATGGTTGCAAG
>JAAYRN010000194.1 GCA_012518765.1 Bacteroidales bacterium | reverse complement strand
GAACTGCTACAACATCAATCACGGAAAATAGCCATTTGGAATCTTCCTCATGCCAAACAGCTCTAACTTCTTTATTATCGAAAAAACGGATTGATATTTTACTCATTATATATAAATGGATGGTTCACGGTATTTTTTACTTTTAACTTTTAACTTTGGCTCCTGAGCGTAGCCGAAGGATACTTTTAACTTTTCGTTTTTAACTCTGCGTTCTTTGCGCCTTCTTTGCGAACTTTGCGGTTAAAGTTGGAGGACGGAAGTTGAAAGACAAAAGTCAGAGTTCAAAAGTCTTTTTTAACTTATTTCTATGCAAAATGATTTATAAATTTATCGAAGTTTGATACTTTTAGTGGAGGATGTTGCATAATTTAATACGGCATATCCGCGGGAATCTTTTTCAAGCCAAATAAAAGTTCCTAAAGAATAATCTGTTAAACATTCCGCAAGCATTGTATTTGCCTCTTTTTTATTCAGAAGGTCTATCAAAATATAATGGGTTTCTGCTCTCCCTTTTCCCACCTCCGAAGGCATTTTATAACTGTAGCCCACTGATTATCTATATCTACGTCCACAAGCTGGTAAACAAAATTTTTATCCGAAATAATGATTTTCCCCTTTCCGTTATCATCATCTACCATTACGGCATCTTCTTTTTCTGAAATATATACCTTGGTTGCTTTTACAGATTTTATACTTTTTGGTCTTAGTATGCAATCGTTGAAAAAAAGTTCGCTTACGCAAATATCATTATATTTCAAACCTTTATAACAATCCGTAATTTCCAGTCTCAGTATCAAACAAGAATCTGCCACAACAGCTGTATACTTTTCTCTGAAAACTTGCGATGCCGTTTTCTGAAAATTCTCCATATCATTTTTCAAAAAAGGCAAGGTATAGGATGTAAGAGCACAACTGTCTAACAAAGTAATTTCTTTGTTTAACGGATAAGAAATTGCCTTATAAAGTACGTGATTTTCACTAAGATGGGCTTCGGGATTGAAAGCAGCATACACAGTAAGTTTTAATTTTGAGGCTCTTGCATTGTCCTTATACAGTTGGTTACTTTTTCCGTAACCATTAAAAAGGTAAAGTTTTACGGTATCTAATTGGGGCAAACGAATGTATAAAACAGGATTCTCTTTTTGTCCTACTTTTCCTGCCACCCAACAAGTCTTATAATTGGCATCAAAAAGATTGAAAGAGGGATAACGACTATCCACATCTTTTTCAGTGTAGTAATAGGCATATGCCACAGTATCCAATAAGTGTATCTCTGTAAACTGTTGTAGTTCCTGTGCGTATAGCTTAGGAATAAAAATGCTAAAAATCAACAGATTAAAGCATGTCTTCCAACATATTGTATATATCTTTCGAATATATTTCATATTCCATTTTTTCTAAACCCTCAAGTTTACTCTCGTGCTTCTTCATTTTATTCAGCAATTGCTCAACTTCTTTTTTACTTTTTGACGCAATAAACTGCTCTATTACTGCCCGTTGATACAAGGGAGATCGATTTTTGAAATAAATGACTTCATCGATATAGGCTTTGGCTGATTTTGGATATATTTGTTTGATATCTAAACCCAAAGCGACAACAGGAAGACGGGCAAGTTTCTTTTTAAGTTCGCCTATTGAAATGTAAGTGCTGTCATGCTTTGATATTTCTGGGAAATCCATCTCGACAAAAGACGTTTTTTTATCTTTTATATCAATAACCAACACCCAAGAATATTTTTGTTTTATTGTAGCAAAATCTACGGAATCAACTAAATAGCGACATTTTTTTGATAATAACTCCCAACCTGCTATCGGTTGCAACGAACAATAAATTTTGTCATCTTTTATCATTAATCTTTGCTTCCAATTGGAAGGATGTGCTCCGCCACATTTAACCAAATCGTCAAATGAATACAGCCGCACAAGGCTATCCTTCTCGGGAATGAAATAAAATAGGTTCATTTCCTGAAGTAAATACTTGGGCGTACCTCCATCGGGAAAACTGGTAATCCCCACCGCCGATCTCCACGCACCGCTTGTTGCAATAAAAATTATTGCACGCTGATCCTCACACTGTACGGCACTATCTATGGGGTCAAAAAAAAGTTCCGGATGCCGAGAGTAACAGGAAATCAATACAAGACCGCTAAAACATAAAACAGCAATGTATAATAAATATTTCCTTTTCATGGACTAAAAGATGTAGATAAAATCTCCTATTAGATTTCAGGATAATAGCTTATAGTCAAAAACATTTCCTTGCTCGACTCAATGTAGTCGTAACCAAGCAAAATGAGTTCGGTTTTTCCTCCTGCAGGTTTTTCATAACGCAGTCCTCGTTTAAATATCCCTCCTAAATTCTGATTATCAGAAAAATCAGGTTCTTCGGCAAAGCCAGCGTTTTTAATAGCTGCTCTCATTTGTTCAAATGCGTCTTCTAATTGGGTTTTGATTTCGCCCTCCACATCAACAGCTTCGTAAACAAGATGAGCCATATCAGAATCGATAACTACAAACTCTTCGGGAATTATGATGTTATACTTATTCAGTATTTTTATCACATCTTCCTTTTTGCAAGCATCATTTTCTTGTGAATTTTGCTGATTTTGTACAGTTTCAGCGTTTTCTTCTTTTCCTTGATTACTACCTCCACAAGAATAAAATAAGGTAGCAATTACAAACATTAGGATTAAATTAATAGTTTTCATATGCAATTGTTTTAAAAATTAAGTGTAATCATATTGATGTATTTTTTTGTAGGTCGGAGGTCTTTTATTTTCTATAAAAAATAAATATGGAACTAAAACCATAAATACAAGTATTTAGGTTAAATCTTATTTTTAAATTATTTATCTAAGTTTAATATCTCCACCATCAGCCATTAAAGTTTGACCTGTCATATATTGACTATCCTCGCTTAATAAAAAAGCCACAATTGGAGCAATGTCTTCTTTTGGATCTCCAAATCTACCCAAAGGAACTTGATTTAAAACCCTTTCGTATTCCTCTGGAAAATTAGTTTTCCAATCTTGAACTCCCTCAGTATAAGCTACAGGACAAACCACATTTACACGAATATTATCCGCTGCCCATTCTGTAGCTACCACACGGCTTAAACCTCTAATAGCTTCTTTAACAGCCGCATAACTGGCTTGAAAAGCACTACCTGATAAAGCTGCTCCCGATCCGAAATTCACAATTGAACCTCCTGTCTTTTTTAGTTCCGGATAGGCGGCTAACATAAACTGTAAAGTTGCCTGAAAACCTGTATTAAAAGACAAGTCCCAGTCTGCTTGTGTATGTTCTAAAAGTGGTTTTTGTCTGGAAGCATGTACATTATTTACTAAACCTGTGAGTTTACCAGATTTTAAAATAGCAGTGGCTACAGCTTCTTCAGCAGTTTCAACTTTCGATACATCGCCTTTAACAAAGGTGGTTTGGTTGGGAAATTCCTCTGCCAAAGCATACCCTGCTTCTTCATTGATATCAACTACAATAATAACAGCTCCCATTTCTATAAGTTTTCTTGTGATACCACCGCCAATTCCAGATGCTCCTCCTGTTACAATAATTGTCTGATTTTTAATAGATTTCATTATGTAATTATTTTAATGTATATCCGTATTGATATATTTTTTTGTAGATTGTTTGTTTTTTGTATTTCTCTATAGTTATAAAAAAAAGTAGGTCAAAAACCGTTTTTTTACCATTTTGGAAAACAATTCACTAACCATTCGCTTATTTACTCATCCATTTCTCCATGAAAATACCCTATCCATCTCCTGTAAGTATCTTGTGCCGATAAACAGGTGTCAATTAGATAAGCTCGCACATTCTTAAACTCCCTCAATCCACGATAGTAAAATTGTTTATGGATATCATCAATGATAAAAGGGGTTATGTTATTTCTCAAACATTCACGGAACATGATCAAACGCCCAACACGACCGTTGCCATCCTGAAATGGATGGATTCTTTCAAAGAGAAAATGATACTCCACAATGTCTTCAAAAGTTTTTTGCACAATGGAATTATACCACTCATTGAGCTTATCCATTTCGGCTGCAACATTTTGGGGCAAAGTTGTCTCTTCTCCTCCCACCTCGTTAGGTAATTTCTTCCACTCTCCAATACTAAACCACTCTTTTGTGGCATCGGATGTGCTTGTCTTTAAAATAAAATGTAGTTTTTTAATTACATCGTTTGAAAATGGTTTATCAATCGTGTCAAGCAAATAGTCGAAAGCGACGAAATGATTTGAGGTTTCAATAATGTCATCCACTGGTACTGCTTCTTGATCCTTAAATCCAATAGTACGTGTTTCAAATATATACCGGGTTTGCTCTTCCGTCAACTTACTGCCCTCTATTCTATTTGAATTGTAGGCAAGATTTACTTGCGTTTTATGATACAAACCTCCCTTTCGTTTAGCGTTCTTTTCCTCTTGAAGTGATATTATTAAACTCATGTTCTTTTTATATATTGTCATTCAAGCATTCCACTTTCCAATTATCAACCTTTCCCGAATGACAGCTAACAGTTTTCAGCTTGGCGTTGTGACGGATTTTAACCGAAAATTCCGTGCGAGCGAAAAAAACTCAAACTACTGTTAGCAATGGTTAATTCTCATTTTCATTGATTTTGTTAGTTGCCAAATCAATTAACGAGAGTAATCTGAAAAACAAGTAGGTTATATGTTTTTCATCTCCTAATTCCTTTTTGTCTGTTTCATGATGTCTTATTCTAAAGGTATTTCCAATAGATGTTAATAACTTAAATTCGTTACTAATTATTTCTTTATCAAAACCCTCAGATATTATCAAAACCAATTTTTCAGAAGATTTTTTCTTATTTGATTCAAAATATGTTTTGATTCTTTCAAATGCATCCCATAATTTTTCTAAAGCAATTTTTTGATCAGATGGAATATAAAATCTATCTTTAGCTTCTTTAATGAGGTTATTTAGTTCAATATCCTTTGTAGTTATTTCTTTATTAAATAGAAGTTCAGTATTAATATTGAGATCTAAAAGATT
>JAAYRN010000013.1 GCA_012518765.1 Bacteroidales bacterium | reverse complement strand
TTCCCAAAATACATCCATTTGTTCCAAATCCAAACTACTGATTAATTTCTTTTGCTTATTTATCTGATTTTCCATGTATTGAAAACGCTTGATAAATTTTCGATTCGTACGTTCCAACGCATCTTCTGGATTTATATTTAAAAATCGAGCATAATTAATCAAAGCAAACAACACATCTCCAAATTCCTCTTCCATCGCCTCTGTGTTTTTTTGTTGTTGCTCGGTTTTAAATTCCTCAATTTCTTCTTTTACCTTTTCCAATACTTCACTTACATTGTTCCAATCGAAACCTACGCCACTTACTTTTTCTTGTATGCGATAGGCTTTTACCATGGCGGGCAAAGAATGGGGAACTCCCTCTAAAACAGACTTTCGACCCTCTGTTAATTTAATTTTTTCCCAATTATTTTTTACATCTTCCGAATTTTCAACTTTCACATCTCCAAAAACATGAGGATGACGAAGCTCCAATTTATCACATAATGTATTTACCACATCGGCAAAGTCGAAAGCTCCTAATTCAGAACCAATTTTTGAATAAAATACAATGTGTAACATAATGTCGCCCAATTCTTTTTTGATTTCATTCAAATCACGTTGAATAATGGCATCCGACAATTCATACATTTCTTCAATCGTCAAATATCGAAGACTTTCGAGTGTTTGTTTGCGATCCCAAGGACATTTCTCCCTCAATTCGTCCATGATAGACAGCAAACGATCTATTGCTATATGATTTTTATTCTGTATCACTTCTCTTTTGCATTATGTTACGCTACACATTTCTATAACGAAAACCATTTATTCTGTTCATTATAAACGTTTAAATAGTAAATATCTGTCTTGCTTAATTTATGTTGCGAAAATATGAAAAAATATGCTACCTTATGGCTTATTATTATTTTAATATCAACAGCTATTTTTTGTGTTTTTCGTTCATCACTTTTTCCCACTCCCAAGCCGATTGAAGCATATCGGACAAAGCGTACTTGGCTTTCCATTTTAAGGTTTTGTTTACCAACGAAGTATCAGCCCAAATTTGAGCAATATCTCCACTTCTTCTCTCTACAATTTTATGATTTACCTTTACTTCGTTCACCTTTTCAAACGTATGTACTATGTCCAAAACCGAATAACCGGTTCCTGTTCCTACATTATACACCTCATAATTATTTTCCATTTCTTTGATTACCAATCGTTCTATGGCAGAAACATGAGCTTCGGCTAAATCGACAACGTGTATATAATCGCGAATACAAGTACCATCGGGGGTGTCGTAATCACCACCATACACCGACAAATAATCTCGTTTACCAATCACTGTTTGAGTTAGATAAGGTAGTAAATTTTGCGGAATCCCTTTGGCAATTTCGCCTATTTGTATAGATGGATGCGCTCCAATGGGATTAAAATAACGTAAAGATATAACATTCAAATCTTTATCAGCCAAACAACAGTCTTCTAATATTTCTTCTATTACCTGTTTGGTGTTTCCATAAGGCGACATAGCTTTTTGTACAGGCGATTGTTCGGTAACGGGCAACTCTTCGGGAGTGCCATAAACCGTACAAGATGAAGAAAATACAAGGTTTGAAATCTTGTGTTTTTTCATTTCGCTCAATACATTCAACATGGAATGAAAGTTGTTTTTATAATACATGAGCGGTTCTCTAACCGACTCATTTACATATTTATACGCAGCAAAATGAATCACCGCATCAAAGCTGTATTTTTCAAACAACGTCCTACATGCTTGTTCATCTACCAAATCTAATTTTTCAAACTTAGGCAATACTCCAGTCGTTTTTTCGATATTGTAAATTACTTCCTTATCCGAATTTGCCAAATTATCAACTATTACCACATCGTAGCCTTTTTCTTGCAAAGCCACCACGGTATGCGAGCCTATATAACCCGTTCCTCCTGTTACTAAAACCGTTTTTTTCATTTTTTATATTATTTTTTTATCGTATCTATCGCTATTTTAATTCGTTCCACTGTTTCTTTTACTCCCAACAAGCTTATAATGGTAAACAAATCGGGACCTTTGGCTCCTCCTACCAAACTCAAACGTAAACAATTCATGATTTGACCCGTATTTAATTCTTTATCAGCTATATATTTCATCACTTGAGTGTGGGCTTCTTTCGCTTGAAAGGGAAAAACAGATTGTAAAATTTGAGCTATTTCGGTTAAATGCAGAGGCGTATCTTCTTTCCAACGTTTTTTGACAACGCCCTCGTCGTAGCTTTCGGGACGAAGGAAAAAGAAAGCAGAGGCTTCCCATAAATCTTCTATAAAACTAGCTCGCTCTTTGATTAATTCCACTATTTTTTCTACAAACAACCGTTCGGCAGAGATTTGTTTTTCTTTTAACAAATCCATAAATTTATCGGTCAACTCATCGTTTGATTTCATTTGTAAATATTTATGGTTAAGCCACTTTGCTTTTTCAAAATCAAATTTAGCTCCCGATTTACTTACCCTTTCCAAGGAAAATATTTCCACTAATTCCGACAAAGAAAACATTTCTTGCTCCGTGCCAGGATTCCAACCCAATAATGCCAAAAAATTAATCAAGGCTTGGGGAAAATAGCCTTTTTCTCTAAAACCCGTAGAAATTTCGCCCGAATGAGGATCCTTCCATTCCAAAGGAAATACCGGAAAACCCAATCGGTCGCCATCGCGTTTGCTTAGTTTTCCATTTCCCTCAGGTTTAAGCAGTAAAGGTAAATGAGCAAATTGTGGCATTTCGTTTTCCCATCCCAAATAACGATACAACAACACATGTAAAGGTGCCGATGGCAACCACTCACTGCCGCGAATTACGTGGGAAATTTCCATTAAATAATCATCTACAATATTGGCTAAATGATAGGTAGGAAGTTGGTCGGCAGACTTCCACAAAACCTTATCATCCAACACACTACTATTTACTACCACTTCACCGCAAATCAAATCGGAAACGGTAACGTCCTCACCAGCCTGTATCAACATACGAACCACATAAGGTTCTCCTTTGTCCATGCGATTTTTCACTTCCTCTTCGGAAAGAGTCAGGGAGTTTTTCATTTGCATGCGAACAGTTGCATCGTATTGAAAATTAGGAATTTCACTGCGTTTCACTTCCAATTCTTCGGGAGTATCAAAGGCATAATAAGCCTTGCCGCTTTCAATCAGTGCATCGGCATATTGTTTATAAATGGCTTTACGCTCCGACTGGCGGTACAAAACTCCTTGCTCATTCGGGATATGAACGCCTTCGTCAAAATCAATTCCCAACCATTGAAAGGTATCTACAATATATTGCTCTGCTCCCGAAACAAAGCGGGTACTGTCTGTATCTTCTATGCGAAGAATCATTTTTCCTTGATGCTTTTT
>JAAYRN010000193.1 GCA_012518765.1 Bacteroidales bacterium | reverse complement strand
ATCATGGCACATATTGATGCCGGTAAGACTACTACTACCGAAAGAGTACTCTATTATACCGGTAAAAGTTATAAAATTGGCGAAATTCACGACGGTACTGCCACTATGGACTACATGGAACAAGAACAAGAAAGAGGCATTACCATCAATTCAGCAGCTACCACCGTACACTGGGATTATAAAGATACAACCTATAAAATCAATATTATAGACACCCCCGGACACGTAGATTTTACGGTAGAAGTAGAACGTTCGTTGAGAGTGTTAGATGGTGCTGTTGCTTTGTTTTGTGCCGTAGGAGGTGTAGAGCCACAATCAGAAACCGTTTGGAAACAAGCCAATAAATACAATGTGCCACGTGTTTGTTACATCAACAAAATGGATAGAGCAGGAGCAGATTATTTTTTCGTTGTATCCCAAATAAAAAAACGATTATCAGCCAATCCCGTTCCATTACAAATTCCCATTATGGAAGAAGAGGAGTTTATAGGAGTAGTTGATTTAGTAACCAATAAAGCATACAGATGGGATAACTGTACCCAAGGAACAGTATTTGACGAAATACCTATTCCCGAATATCTAAAAGAAGATACCAATATATACCGTCTGCAACTTATAGAAGGTGTAGCTGAAGAAAGCGATGACTTGTTGATGAAATACATGGAAGACCCTCAGAGTATTACAGAAGAAGAAATGGTAGCCGCTATACGCAAAGCGACCATCGAGCTGAGAATTACGCCTGTGTTTTGTGGGTCTTCGTTTAAAAATAAAGGAGTACAGTGCTTGTTAGACGCTGTAACGCTTTATTTACCCAGCCCCGAAGATGTAAAGCCTGTAGAAGGAATAAATCCATTCACTAACAATATCGAAATAAGAAAATCAGATGAAAAAGAGCCTTTTTCAGCATTGGTTTTCAAAATAGCGACCGACCCATTTGTGGGTAAAATTGCATATTTCAGAGTATACTCAGGTACATTGAAGGCAGGCTCTTACGTATTAAATGCCTATACGAATAAAAAAGAAAGAATAGCACGCATATTTGAAATGCACGCCAACAAACAACTACCCTTAGAAAAAATAACTACAGGAAACATAGGAGCAGTAGTAGGTTTTAAAAATATACATACAGGACACACTATTTGTGATGAGAAAAATCCTATACTACTTGAATCAATGAAGTTTCCAGAACCCGTTATTAGTATGGCGGTAGAACCTAAAACGCAAGACGATATAGATAAATTATCCTTATCACTTCAAAAGTTAGCAGAAGAAGATCCTACTTTAAGCGTAAAAATAGACGAAGAAAGCGGACAAATGATACTTAGCGGAATGGGTGAACTTCATTTAGAAGTAATATTAGATCGTCTTAAACGCGAGTATAACGTAGAATGTAATCATGGAAATCCCATGGTTTCTTACAGAGAAGCTATCAAGCAAAGCGTTACACATCGCGAAATACATAAAAAACAAACTGGAGGCAAGGGGCAATTTGCCGATATTGAATTTGAAATATCACCTGCCGATGAGTCAGTCAAAGGATTGCAATTTATCAACGAAGTAAGAGGAGGAAATATACCTAAGGAATTTATACCTGCTATCGAAAAAGGATTTGCTAAGGCAATGACAACAGGAACTCTGATGGGATACCCCTTTTTAAACTTGAAAGTTAGACTTATTGATGGCTCGTATCATACTATAGATTCCGATAGCAATGCATTTGAAATATGTGCATACAAAGCTTTTAAAGAATCGACCAAAAAAGCCAATCCAACCATATTGGAACCAATCATGAAGTTAGAGGTCATAGTAGCACCCGATTATACAGGTAACGTAACTGGCGACTTAAACAGACGCAGAGCCGTTATAGAAGACATATCAAGCCGAAGCAATACACAAGTAGTTGAAGCTAAAGTACCTTTGTCAGAAATGTTTGGCTACATAACCTCTTTACGAACCCTAACCTCAGGAAGAGGAACTGCATCTATGGTGTTTTCGCATTATGCCGAACCCCCATTTGCAATTATCGAAGAAATTAAAAATAAATGGAAATTCAGATTTTAACTATATATAAAAAATAAATACTATCGTGAGCGAAAGAATTAGAATAAAATTAAAATCATACGATCATAACTTAGTGGACAAATCGGCTGAGAAAATCGTAAAAACTGTCAATGCAGTAAAAGATGACAAAGTTGTTGTAGTAGGGCCTATTCCTCTTCCAACACAAAAGAAAATATTTACAGTAAACCGTTCTACTTTTGTAAATAAAAAATCAAGAGAACAATTCCAATTATCTTCCTATAAAAGATTGTTGGATATTTATGGAACTACTTCCAAAACAATAGATGCTTTGATGAAAATTGAACTACCCAGTGGCGTAGAAGTTGAAATCAAGGTATAATTAGATTTTTTGAAATAAAAAAAATAACATAATAAAAACAAGAAAATGTCTGGTTTAATAGGAAAAAAAATTGGTATGACCAGTATCTTTGATGCCTCTGGTAAAAGTACGCCATGCACGATTATACAGGCTGGTCCTTGTGTGGTTACACAAGTTAAAACCATGAAAAAAGATGGCTATGAAGCCATTCAGTTAGCATTTGAAGACAAAAAAGAAAAAAATACAACAAATGCACTCAAAGGACACTTTAAAAAAGCTAATGCAACACCCAAGCGAATTTTAAGAGAATTTACACGCTTTGAGGAAGGCTCAAGAAAATCGCACGGAGAAATAATAGATGTAAACGTTTTTGTAGAAGGTGAATATGTAGACGTTGCAGGCATCAGCAAAGGAAAAGGATTTCAAGGAGTTGTCAAACGCCATAACTATAGTGGCGTAGGAGAGAGAACACACGGACAAAAAAATAGACAAAGATCTATCGGTTCGTTGGGACCATCCTCAACCCCATCAAGAATAATGAAAGGAAAGAAAATGGCAGGAAGAATGGGTGGCAAACAAGTGAAAATGATTAACCTGCAGGTAATGAAAATATTTCCTGAAAAGAATTTAATTTTAGTAAAAGGATCGGTACCCGGTCATAATGGAACATATTTAAAAATTGAGAGATGGAGTTAAAAGTTTTAAAAATAGATGGAACAGATACCGGTAGAACGGTAAAACTCAATGATAGTATTTTTGGAGTAGAACCCAATCAACACGTTGTTTGGTTAGACGTTAAACAATATTTAGCTAATCAACGCCAAGGAACACACGCTACACAAGAAAAATCTGTTATGTCGGGGAGTACTCGCAAACTAAGAAAACAAAAAGGTGGCGGTTCGGCACGCGTGGGTAGTATTAAAAATCCAATATTTAGAGGCGGAGCTCGAGTATTCGGCCCCGAACCCAGAGATTATAGCTTTAAATTAAACAAAAAAGTAAAACGTTTAGCCAGAGTGTCAGCCCTCTCATTAAAAGCAAAAGAAAACAATATAATAATAATAGAAGACTTTGATTTAGAGACACCTAAGACAAAGGACTATGCCAATATTTTGAAAAATATAAATCTTTTTGATAAAAAGACATTATTCATTCAAAATGAAACAAATAAAAATGTATATTTGTCTTCTCGAAATTTGAGTAAGGCTAAGGTTGTTTCAGCTTGTAATTTAAATACTTACGACATTCTAAATGCACAAAATTTAATTATTACAGAGCCTGTAGCTTCCAAATTTGAGGAATAT
>JAAYRN010000192.1 GCA_012518765.1 Bacteroidales bacterium | reverse complement strand
AGAGCAATTAACATTGTTTTAGGGGGGCTTACTTTCTAAATACACAAAAAGATAAAATTATTTCGATTGATAATCAGTGATTTAAGTTTTATTCTAATTGTTTTTTTATTTTTATCGGACAATAATGTATTTTTATATATCTTTGCTATTGCTTTTTGATGAAAACTATTTTTCATCAAATCGTAAAAGAAACAACGACTTATGAAACAAATAGGTTAACCAAAAACAACCCAACTGATAACACCTTATGTTTTGTGTCGTATTTTTTTAACAAATAAAAACAATCGTATGAAAAAGACATATATAAGTTTTATTTTCCTGTTTTTCTCAACCTTCTGCTATGCCCATAAAATAGACACAACTACCGCCAAACAAGTAGCTTTGTCCTATATGCAGGCTAAAACTAATTTGTTTTATCAGAAAAGCAAAACTGATATTCACTTGGTGTATCAGGCTTATTCTTCGTCGAATACAATGGAAAATTTTCCTTTATTTTATGTTTTCAATATGGATAATTCGGGTTTTATCATCGTTTCGGCTGACGAGCGTAGCCGACCCGTATTGGCTTATTCGACCGAAAGCACATTTGACATCAACCATATATCGCCTGCAACTCGTTCGTGGATTGAATCTTATCAAAACGAAATAACACATATCATTGAACAAAACTTGGACACACCTCCGTCTTTCTCCGAAGAGTGGCAGATTTTATCTAATCCTCATATAGTTAGACAAGAAAAC
Organism: Bacteroidales bacterium; assembly: GCA_012518765.1. Classification (GTDB taxonomy): domain Bacteria; phylum Bacteroidota; class Bacteroidia; order Bacteroidales; family WCHB1-69; genus UBA5266. The sequence continues at coordinate 9,884 of JAAYRN010000192.1, read as the reverse complement.
ACAGAAAATACAGAAAGTTCGCAAACTCCCTTAATAAGCAGTAAATGGGGACAGGGAACTCGTTACAACACCCAATGTCCTTACGACACAGCCATAGGAAGTTACTGTGTTACAGGTTGTGTTGTCGTTGCAATGACACAGGTAATGAATTATTGGAAACATCCCGTACGTGGCATGGGTTCTCATTCGTATACCTATCCACCCTACGGTGTTTTATCTGCTAATTTTGAAAACACTACCTATCTTTACGACTCCATGCCTGACGCACTTTACAGCAGTACAAGTGCCAATCAAATATATGCCGTAGCTAATTTTATGTACCACTGTGGAGTAGCTATTGAAGTACAATATGGAGTATACGGCAGCGACGCTACCTTGGCTGAATATACAGCAGGCTCAACCAGCGGAGAACTGGCACTTAAAACCTATTTTGGTTATCCCGATGTTATTGGTTTACACAGAAGCAGTTACAACGATGCCCAATGGGTAAACATTTTAAAAAACGAAATTGATTCCGGTCGTCCTGTTATTTATCGAGGTAGTGGCGATGTGGGCGGTCATGCCTTTATTTTTGATGCCTATAACGATTCCGATTATTTTCATGTAAACTGGGGCTGGAACGGTATTGCCGATGGTTATTTTTTGGTTTCCGCCTTGAATCCAATGTCTTATTCATTTCCCAACGGTCATTACTGCCTCGTTAATATCAAACCTACCACCTCTCTAATTTATCCCGATTCCAATCATATTGTATACATAAGTCCAACAGGAGCAGGCACTAAGGATGGCTCTTCGTGGGAAAATGCCAGTCCAAACCTATCTTTTGCCGTACAAAGACCTTATGCAAATCCCACTCAAATATGGGTAAAAAAAGGAACTTATTATGGAGATACCAACCTATCTACAGCCTTTGTTGTTGCCGATGGGAACAGGGTATACGGAGGATTTGGAGGAAGTGAAGTTGCTGATTTTGACCTAAATTTACGCAATTTTACTATAAATAAAAGTATCTTAGATGGACAATACAAAACAAGGGTTGTAAATACAAAAGAAAGCAATAGCGACAAACCCACTCTCTTAGATGGATTTATCATTCAAAACGGATCTTCTTCTTCGGGAGGTGCTGGAGTATATATGAACGGAGGTACGTTGAGCAATTGCATCATTCGTTTCAATACAACCGACAGCGGCTATGGCGGAGGAATTTATGTGAGGACTAAATCAAACATAGTAAACTGCCTAATTCACAACAATCAAGGAGTATTTGGCGGAGGAGCTATTATCTGGGATTCAACTTATTTTATCAATTGCACGTTTGCCAATAATATAGCAACTACAAACGGAGGTGGCTTGTATACAGCTGATACGGCTTTGGTAACAAACTGTATTTTCTGGAATAACAAACGCAACAGCATCAACAGTCAATTGGCTGCAAACAGCAACACCCTTACTCAAGTATCCTACTCTGCCATACAGGGAGGATATGAAGGACTGAATAACATAAACATTGCCGAAACAAACGATGGTACTTCTGCCTTGAATTACATTCGTTTTGTAGATCCAAACATATATGATTTTAATTTACAAGCCAATTCATGCTGTGTAGATGTCGGCAACAACAACGACCAACACATAAAAACCATAGATTTAAACGGATTAAGACGTATTAAAAACGGAATAATTGATATGGGATCCTATGAATACGGTTGTTATACAAATACAAACTTTAATGAAACCATTTGTATGGGAGAGACTTATCAAAAAAATGGATTTAATTATACTCCTTTATACCAAGGAAACGTAAGTCTTGTTAAAAAAATAATTACCTCCTTAGATTGCGACAGTATTGTTAACCTACATTTATATGTAAGTCCCAAAGATTCAACTATTTTAACAGATGGAATTTGTTTGGGACAAAATTATTCAGCCTATGGATTTGATACCACACCCCAACACAAAGGATATATGTTATTGGAAAAACAACTTATCAATCAATACGGTTGCGACAGTGTGGTACAACTTACTCTGTATGTTACCAATACCGACTCTACCATAATAGATAAAACCATTTGCAAGGGAGATAATTATACCAAAAATGGATTTTATATACTAAGCGATACCTTAGACGCAGGTTTACATACTTTTTCACAACTCACCCACAATATGTATGGTTGTGATAGCTTGATTATCTTAAATTTACACATTGCAAACAAGGATAGCACAGCAATCAAGGACTCTGTTTGCCAGGGCGAAAATTACACAAAACATGGCTTTAAAATCAACACTGCCCTATTGGGTGCAGGTAGCATTAGCAGAACAATAACATTGTCCAATCAATACGATTGTGATAGTGTTATTTCGTTGAATTTAACCATTTTACCCAAATCGGACAGCCTTATCAATGACAGCATACGCAAAGGAGAGATATACAATAAAAACGGATTTTTAATACATAGCGACACCTTGGATGTTTTGGTATGGAAAACCCAACAACAACTTATCAATCAATATGGTTGCGACAGCGTAGTTCATCTGCATTTAAGCATTAGCACCGTAGGAATTAACGAAGCATATATCGGTCGACACATTCAAGTATTTCCCAATCCTGCTAAGGAACACATTCACATACAACAAACTTCAAATATGCTGTATACATTGGAAATAAGCCTCATGGATATAAGCGGAAAAACAATTTTAAAGGAAACAATTAACGACAAACAAAGCACTATCCACATAGCCGAAGTAGCCAAAGGAATGTATTTTTTAACTATCAAACAAGACCAAAAAAGAATCAAAACACTGAAAATTATAAAACAATAAATTTCCGACTTTTTGTTTATGAAACACATTCAAGAACGCATTAATACATTGGTAAAAGAAATAAACTCACATAATTACAATTATTATGTGTTAGACAATCCTAGCATTAGCGATTATGAATTTGACCAATTATTAGCCGAATTAATAGCATTAGAAAACACCCATCCCGAATACGTACAAGCCAACACCCCGACCCAACGAGTGGGAGGCGAAATAAGCAAAACTTTTCCCAGTGCAAAACACAGTTCGCCCATGCTTTCATTGGGAAATACCTATACCAAATCGGAACTGCAAGAATTTGACACGCGGGTAAGAAATGGAATTGGCGATGGAGAGGTGGAATATGTTTGTGAATTGAAATTTGATGGTGTAGCCATAGCCTTAATTTACACAGAAGGAAAGCTAACACAAGCTATTACGCGTGGCGATGGCGTACAAGGAGATGTAATTACCAACAACATCAAAACCATAGGTTCCATACCTTTGACTATCGAAAACGACTACCCTCCCCTGTTGGAAGTAAGGGGTGAAGTTATTTTACCACATATTAATTTCCAAAAACTAAACAAAGAAAGAACCGACAAAGGCGAAGCCCCCTTTGCCAATCCACGCAATGCCGCATCGGGAAGTTTAAAACTACAAGATTCGGCTGAAGTAGCCAAACGAAAATTGGACGCTTTTATCTATTCTTTAAACACAGATTTACCAAATTTAAAAACGCATTATGATAGCCTACAGCAACTTAGAAAATGGAAATTTAAAGTTGACCAGCATGCCCGTTTGTGTAAAAACATAGAAGAAGTAATTGATTTTATAGACGAATGGGACGAAAAACGCAAACATTTACCCTTTGATATTGATGGAATCGTATTGAAGGTCAACAGCAATGAGCAACAATCCCAATTAGGTTTTACGGCAAAAATGCCACGATGGGCTATTGCCTATAAATTTAAAGCCGAAAGAGTTACAAGTAAACTTATCAGCATTGATTATCAGGTAGGAAGAACCGGTGCTGTTACTCCCGTAGCTAATTTAGAACCTGTTGCCTTAGCTGGAACTACCGTTAGACGAGCTTCCTTACACAATGCCGACATTATAAAACAACTTGACATTCACTACAACGACACCCTTTATGTAGAAAAAGGTGGTGAAATTATACCCAAAATAGTAGACATCGACCTATCGGAAAGAGACTCAAATGCCTCAGCTGTAGAATTTATTACGCATTGTCCCGAATGCAACACCTTGTTGGTTCGCAAAGAGGGCGAAGCGGCACACTACTGCCCCAATACCGACCACTGTCCCCCACAAATCAAAGGACGTATAGAACATTTTATTAGCCGTAAAGCTATGAATATAGATAGCTTAGGCGAAGGAAAAATAGAAATATTAGTAGAACAAAACCTCATACATCGCATAGACGATTTATATAAACTTACCTACGAGGATTTAATAGGAATAGAAAAAACTCACTTGATTAACGACAAGGAAAGAATCATTAGTTTTAGGGAAAAAACCGTCAACAATATATTAAACGGCATCGAACAATCCAAACAAATTCCTTTTGAAAGAGTGTTGTTTGCTATAGGAATACGCCATGTGGGCGAAACTTCTGCAAAAAAAATTGTCTCCCATTTCCAACATATAGATAAACTGATGCAAGCTACTTTCGACGAGTTATTGAAAGTGGAAGATGTAGGAGAAAAAATCGCCGAAAGTATATTGTCATTTTTTCAAAACCCTAACAATCAAGAAATAATTAAAAACTTACGTCTCCACGGATTGCAATTTTCCATTTCGCAGCAAGATAGCTCTATTTCAAACATTTTCAATGGATTAAGATTTGTCGTAAGTGGTTCTTTTGAAACTCCACAGCGAAGAAAAGAAATAGAGGATTTGGTAGAAAAAAATGGAGGTAAATTGGTGAGTAGCATTTCTTCTAAACTTAGTTTTGTAGTGGCAGGCGAAAATATGGGTCCCGCCAAAGAGCAAAAAGCACAAGAATTGGGAATTCCTATTATCAGTGAGCACGATTTTATGAAAATGATTCACAATAACTAAGTTTTATCATGGCGTACAACACATTTAAAGGCACTGTAATAGAAGGAAATAAAATGGGCAGAAAACTTGGCTACCCTACCGCTAACCTATCTACAACAGAAACGACTCCTCCCCGTGGTGTGTATTTAGCTAAAATAAAACTGCAAAACCAAACTTTTTATGGACTGCTAAACATAGGCATACGCCCTACCTTTGAGTTAACACAGCTTTGTATAGAAGTGCATATATTTGATTTTAAGGATACTATATACAATCAAAGCCTACACATAACTCCCTTGTTTTTTATTCGTGAAGAAATAAAATTCAACTCCATCCATGCCCTGCAACAACAAATGAAAAAAGATGAAGAAACAGCTAAAAACTATTTGAAAAACATAAGAGAACCGAAAGATTAACAGTAGCTTATACAATTGAGTCAGAAGACTTGAGGCTGAGGGCAAAGAATCATTTATTTTATTTTTTACCGCTAAGAACACCAAGAAGGCACAAAGAACGCAGAGAATGAAAACTTAAACCCCAAACCTATACATCTTTGCGAACTTTGCGTAATCCTTTGCTAATTTTGCGGTTGAAAGGCGGAAGACAGAAGACAAAAATTGAAAAACAAAAACCTCCGTATTCCTCTGTGCACTCTGTGGTTAAGAAAGTCGTGAGTCTGAAGACTAAAAAAAATAATTTTTCAAAACAGTAAAAATAGTATAAAAAAAGATGTACTTTTGTAAAAAAAATTTCGACGGGCATATATATAAAGCGTTAATAAATAAAAACTAAATAAATTCAACTGGTATGAAACTAACACGTACAAAAAATCTCATCTCCGTTTTAACAGTTTTTCTTTTGGCAATACCATTTATAAAGACCACTAACGCCCAAACTTTTACCGATATAAATGCAGGCTTAATAGGTATTAATCGGAGTTCTGTTGCGTGGGGGGATTATAATAACGATGGATATTTAGATGTTTTATTGACAGGGCGTGATAATAGTTCAAATCGGACTTCCAATATATATCGTAATAATGGCAACGGCACTTTCACCGATATTAATGCTGGTTTAATAGGTGTTTATAATGGTTCAGTTGCATGGGGGGATTATAATAACGATGGATATTTAGATATTTTATTGACAGGATATACTGGTTCAAGTCGGATTTCCAAAATATATCGTAATAATGGAGACGGCACGTTTACCGATATTAATGCAGGCTTAACAGGTGTTGAAAATGGTTCAGTTGCATGGGGGGATTATAATAACGATGGGTATTTAGATATCTTATTGACAGGAAGTTATATTTCTAAAATATATCGTAATAACGGGGACGGCACGTTTACCGATATTAATGCAGGCTTAATAGGTGTTGAAAATAGTTCAGTTGCATGGGGCGATTATAATAACGATGGGTATTTAGATATTTTATTGACAGGATATACTGGTTCATTTCGTACTTCCAGAATATATCATAATAATGGTAACGGCACGTTTACCAATATTAATACAAGCTTAGTAGATGTCATGTATAGTTCAGTTGCTTGGGGTGATTATAATAACGATGGATATTTAGATGTTTTATTGACAGGACATACTGGTGTACATTCTATTTCCAACATATATCGTAATAATGGCAACGGCACGTTTACCAATATTAATGCAGGCTTAACAGGTGTTAATTATAGTTCAGCTGTATGGGGTGATTATAATAACGATGGGTATTTGGATGTTTTATTGACAGGTAGTTATATTTCTAAAATATATCGTAATAATGGGGACGGCACGTTTACCGATATTAATGCAGGCTTAACAGGCGTTCAATATAGTTCAGTTGCTTGGGGTGATTATAATAACGATGGGTATTTAGATATTTTATTGACAGGTAATCAGATTTCCAAAATATATAAAAATACGAGTAGTACTAATCTAAATACAATACCTACAGCACCAACAGGCTTGACATCAGCACATATAAATAACAATGTAATTCTACGATGGAATAAGGCAACCGATGCCGAAACCCCACAAGATGGCTTAACATACAATGTAAGAATAGGTTCACAACCCAATGGTATTGATATGTATTCTCCAATGGCTGATACCAATACTGGTTTCCGTAGAATTGTTGAAATGGGAAATGCACAACTTGACACTTTTTATATTATTAATACAAATAATTTTTACGGATGTCAAACGTATTATTACAGTGTGCAGGCAATAGACAATGCTTTTGCAGCTTCTAAATTTTCAAACGAATCCACTTTTTATATGCCTTTGACTATTGATGCAGGCAAAGACACAACAATAAGCTGTGGTGGCTCAGTAGGTTTACATGTTACAACAAATGGTAATAGCTACACATGGTCTCCTTCAATCGGATTAAGTGATACAAGTATCTATAATCCTGTTGCAAAACCTGTTCAAACTACCACTTATTATGTTAGGGTTAGTTCGCCTAAGGGATGTGTTGCAAGCGATTCTGTTATTGTATATGTGAATCCATTAACAGCAGATGCAGGAGCAAATCAAACCATAACCTGCGGTAACACAGCAAGTTTAAATGTTACAACAAATTGTAATGGCTGTTCTTTAAGTTATGCATGGTCTCCGTCAATCGGATTAAATGATACAAGTATCCAAAATCCTGTTGCCACTCCCATACAAACTACCACTTATTATGTTACGGTTAGTTCACCTGAGGGATGTATTGTAACTGATTCGGTTACAATTTTTGTTAAAGGAATAGATTATCCTATTGATTTTGTTTCTGATGTTCAAAAGCTTACATCAACACCTTTTACTTTTCAATTCAATAATCTTACACCAAGTATAAATAATTACAATTTTACATGGTATTTTGGAGATGGTAATTCTATGAGTTCTAATAATTCTAATGTATATCACACTTATGATTACAATGGTTTATATACAGTTTCCTTAATAGCTGCAGGCATAGCAACAGGCTGTACCGATACACTCATAAAAACTGATTATATATATTGTACAAGTGGTCCTACGTCAAATAAACCTGTTGCTGCTTTCACAGGTGTTCCCACATCTTTATATGCAGGCAATGTGGTTAATTTTTCAGATAATTCAACGAATAATCCTACGAGCTGGATGTGGCATTTCCCAGGTGGTAGCCCTTCAAGTTCTACTAAAAAAAATCCTTCTAATATTTTGTATGATAGCGTAGGTACATATAATGTTCAACTCATTGTATCTAATGTAGCTGGCTCTGATACCTTAGTAAAATATGATTATATAAGCGTTAACTCCACAGGCATTAATGCAATAGATGAGAATGAAACTATCAACGTTTATCCAAATCCTTTTTCAAATGAATTGATTATTGAATTAGAAGGATATAATGAAGAAGTATCATTTAAAATAGTTAATTCTGTTGGACAAAACGTCTATAGTGGCAGTGTTGTAAAACGAACTATTATTAATACATCTGATTTAGCTGCTGGAGTTTATGTTATTAAATTTGGAAACAATAGGGTATATAAATTCCGAAAAATAATAAAGAATTAAAATTGGGCTAATCATCCACAGTAGTAGAAAACAAAAAGTTTATTAATGGGTTTACTGAGCGTAGCCGAAGCGTTTCGACTACGCTCAACGCCCAAGACAACTCATTGAACGAAAAAAACATTGCTCATTGAGCGGAGCCGAAATGAGTAACAATACTATAAAGAACTTTAAATGAAAAAATTCCTATTGCGTAATATAGGATAAACCTTATATCTCTACGGGATTTTGAAAATTGAAGACCTCGAAGAGGTCTAATGTTTATAAAACGAATACAAGATAGATTAAAAATGACCCTGATAGGGTCAAATATTTATAAAAAATGTACAAGCAAAAACAGCAAACATACAACACTATGCCAAAGACATCAAAGACTTATAAAACGCATAGACATAGGTCGCAAACACTGGCATCCTTCGACTTCGCTCAGGAGTCACCCCTACCCCAACGCTCTTACAATCAATTTTTCAAAAAAAACCTCTGTGTTCCTCTGTGCACTCTGTGGTTAAAAAAAATCAGAAGTCGGAAGACTTGAGTCTGAGGTTAAAAGGAATATTTATTTTATTTTTTTACCGCTAAGAACGAACACCTACTGTTTTTCTCTTTCTTTTATACAACACCTTGTTATTAAAAACATAAACCCAAAGATAAAAGGAAACATAAAGTTTGCTAATACTGTAGTTATCATATCAAAACAAACAGCATCTGTAGTTCTGAAATCGAAATTTGTAATATTGTAATGCAAATGCGTAAAACTTAATATAAAATAGATAACAAACACTACCCAAAATGTATACTTATTCACTTTGTTGATTTTTTTTAATCTCTCTAAAGGCATATCGACAATTAAACTCGAACATCTCTTCTTTGCAATAAAAAACAATATAATTCCTATGATATAAAAACAAATTGGGAGTATAATTTTTACTGAAGTTATATATTGCAAGTAATTGATTTGGAGTTTTCCAAAAAGTAAACCTGCTCCAATTAGAATAAAACTTATCATCTTTATAATAATTTTATTTTTTTTATTTACAAATAATTTATTCCTTATATCTCTAACAATTTTCACAAAAAAACACGTTACAAAAGTATATTATTTTTTTTCGTTATTTATCCTCCCAAAAAATTGTAATCTTCTTTTTTACACTATCATAGCATACTGTGTAATCATATCCTTCTTCTATTAAAAGTTGGGCTATTGTTAATGCAGAACTAAGTTTACTTACTGTTATACATCCAAACATAAGAGGCTCCTCGTCTGGATTACCAATTGAAGGATTATTTGCTATTTCAAAATATCCATTTAACCTATTATACCACTCTTGATGAGGAGTGTTTGGAGAAAGTACGACTTTTTGTAGCATAGAATTATCGTTTATATGTACCACAAAAAAACAACTTGGGTGTGCCATTACTTGTCCAATAAAATCAAATTCATCAAACTCATCAATTGATACAGGATCATCTAAAAAACACTT
>JAAYRN010000191.1 GCA_012518765.1 Bacteroidales bacterium | reverse complement strand
TTTGTACAATATGGAAAATCTTTTGGCGAAAAATTTATGGATATTAATCAACTGAAGAAATAAAAAAATGAAAGCTATAGATACTATTTTAGGACATCGCACCATACGTGAATACTCCGACCGTCCTATACCTGAGGAGATTGAACATAAAATAATAGAAGCAGCCATACGAGGCTCTACTACGGGAAACATGCAGCTTTACAGCATCATTATCAATAAAGACATGGAAATGAAAAAGAAAATACTCCCCTTTCATTTCAACCAAAAAGCAATTGTAGAAGCACCTATGGTTTTAACCTTTTGTGCCGACTTTAATCGCTTTAATAAATGGTGTCGTTTACGCAATGCCGAACCCGGATACGATAATTTTCAAAGTTTTACATGGGCTATTATCGATGCTGTGATAGCCACCCAAAACGCTTGTATAGCCGCCGAAAGTTATGGATTGGGTATTTGTTATATGGGCACTGTTACTTATAACGCACACGAACTGATAAAGATATACAATTTACCCAAAGGAGTAGTTCCTGTTACTTGCATTACCGTAGGATACCCCAAAAAAGACCCGGGTCTAACCGACCGCCTTCCCTTCGATGCTGTGATTCACAAAGAAGTATACAAAGATTACACTCCAGAAGACATAAATAATATTTACCGAGAACAAGAAAATTCAGAATTAGCGAAAAAACTAATAAAAGAAAATCAATTGGAAAATTTAGCCAAAATATTTACCGAAAAAAGATACACCAAAAAAGACAATGAATATTTTTCTGAAGTTTTTATTGACGTTTTAAAAAAACAAGGTTTTTTGTAATTACTCATCTTTTTTCTTGAAAAATATATTATCTTTGCAAAAAAAATATTTAATAACTAAAAACAGTACACACATGAGATCAACATTGATTATTAGTATGCTTGTATGTTTTTTTACAGTAAACTACACATACTCACAGCACGCTACAGTGCTACATAGCGACGAAACTCACAACATGGAAGAATTAATGGAAATGGAAATGCATGGCGGTAAACCTTTTATGGATGTGTTGAGAGAGAAACAAGCAACCTACAACATAGCTAACAGGGAATTAGAACCTCATCAGCTTTCTTTATTGTTTAAAGCAGCTAATGGCACAGCCCATCCTGGAGAACTTCACAACCGAACAGCCATTGCTCCTATGGATGCACAATGTGTAAGTATATACGTACTTGCCCAACAAGGTGTTTTTATATATGATGTAGAAGCACATAGGCTAAAAAAAGTAGAAAAAAGTGATTATAGAAATAAAATAACATCCGATCCTACTATACACAAAGCACCCATAGTTATACTCTATGTAATGGAACCTACTCACATGGTTAATATTAAAGAAGAAAATAGAAGTAACTTTGCTTATTTACAAGCTGGTAGCATAGCACAAAATATTTGTTTATATTGTGCTTCTGAAGATTTAGCCACCAACCTATCCTACGACCTTAGAAAAGATGATTTTGCTAAAAACATGAAAATTAAAGCAGGCAACCTACTGTTTATACAGGCAGTTGGACATAGAGAATAATTTTTTTTCATATCATTTATACATAACATTATAAGGTTTGCAGTAGGCAGACCTTATTTTTTTTATAAAAAAAAGA
>JAAYRN010000190.1 GCA_012518765.1 Bacteroidales bacterium | reverse complement strand
TTGGAGATTTGGAAATAGATTTTGTGTGTGAACGAGGCGGGGAAAAACTGTATGTACAAGTTACTTATTTGCTCCATGATAAAAAAACGATTGAACGAGAATTTGGGAATATGCTTAAAATAAATGATAATTATCCTAAAATAGTAGTTTCTATGGACGAATTTTCAGGAAATACATACGAGGGTATTGAATATATGCATTTGCGAAAATTTTTAACAACTTGGTAAAAAGTTAAAAGTGTCCTTCGACTACGCTCAGGTGTCAAAGTTAAAAGGGCAAAATCCCACGACTCATGACTTCTGACCTCCGACTTCATCTGGGGAGATTTAGAGGGGTTGACCCACGACTTCTGTCTTTATTTAAATAAATCTTTATGAAAATATTAATTACCGGAGGAGCTGGATTTATAGGCTCCAATTTATGTGAATACTTCCTACAACAAGGACATTACGTTCGTTGTTTGGATAATTTAGCCACTGGCTACATGGAAAATATGGCGGAGTTTATCAATCATCCTCACTTTGAATTTATAAAAGGAGATATTTGCGATTTAAACACCTGCCACACTGCTGTAAGTGATTGCGATTATGTAACACACCAAGCCGCTTTGGGTTCTGTGCCACGCTCTATCAAAGACCCTATTAACACAAACAACGTGAACATAGGAGGTTTTTTAAACATGCTCATAGCTTCACGAGATGCAGGCGTGAAACGTTTTGTATACGCTGCAAGCTCATCTACTTATGGTGATTCTAAGGAACTGCCCAAGGTAGAAGAACGTATAGGAAAACCATTGTCTCCCTATGCCATTACCAAGTATGTAAACGAACTCTATGCCGATGTCTTTAGCAAAACCTACGGCATGGAATGTATAGGCTTGCGTTATTTCAATGTATTTGGCAGGCGACAAGACCCTAACGGTGCCTACGCAGCTGTTATTCCCCTGTGGGTAAAAGATTTTATACAAGGGAAAAATCCCATTATTAATGGAGACGGCTCTTTCTCAAGGGATTTTACCTATATAGACAACGTATTACAAGCCAACGAAAAAGCCTTGTTTACACCCCATGCTACCCTACGCGAAAGAGCTACTTTTTACAACCTTGATTTACCCGAAAACCAACCCATTAACTTAGTTTTTAACATAGCCTACGGCGGGAATACTACCCTACAGCAGTTGTTTGAAATTTTAAAGAAAAACCTAAGTGTATACGACAAAAAAATAGCCGATATTCAGCCTATATATGCTCCCGTACGCCCCGGCGACATCCCGCATTCTACCGCATCTATACTAAAAGCAAAACGTATGCTTGACTACAAGCCCGCATTTGATGCCATAAAAGGATTTAAAGCAGCTTGTGAGTGGTATTGGGAAAGTGAAAAGAAGACAAAAGACACGGGACGTGAGTCTTGAGACGACGAAAGTAAAAAGTTAAAAATGAAAAGTGTCCTTCGGCTACGCTCAGGAGCCAAAGTAAAAAGTGTAAGTTAAGAGGGCAAAGTCTCCCCATTTATTCGTATAACATATTCATTAATAAGGTACTCATGCTTTCGGCTTCGCCTCAGGTGGGGAGATTTAGAGGGGTAAAAAGGGAGATTTAGAGGGGGTTGACTCATATCTTCCATCTTATAAGAATGAAAAATATCTTTTTTATAGCTAAAATCTTTCTTTGTCGCAAATAGTTGCTATTTTTGCGACAAATTTAAAATATAAAAATATTGAAAAGTATTGAAATAAAAATATTAGAGAAGATAAAGCGAAATCCAAGGGGTACTATTTTTTTTGTGGATAGTTTTATCAAAACTGCCAACGCTAAAGCCATTAATAAAG
>JAAYRN010000189.1 GCA_012518765.1 Bacteroidales bacterium | reverse complement strand
GGATTAGAATAGGCTAAATCATATTCAGGAGCATCATATTTATAAACTGTAGAAATACGTGTAAATGGATGCGAAAAATGCGACCTACACACATGCACATATGCAGTAATATCCCGTAGTTGCTTATAAATTTCTTCCGTATAAAAAAAACCAAAATTTCAGCTTAACAATCGAAAAAATCGAGATTTTTAAACTCAACCAATGTTTCTATAGTATCAAGATAAGGAGCGCCAACTCCGTTGGCATGAAAAACCACCCTTACGGGCGGTTTTTCATGAAATTGAAAAAGCGAAAAAACAACAACGCAACTTTTGACAAAACAAAAAAAATCGTGTTGAAGTTTCGTTGCCGAGCAACTCAAAAGCATAAATTTTCAGTACAACTGCTCGCAAAAAATATTGTAACACGATTTTTTTCATTCCGCAAAAGGTAGGTTTTCAAAAATTTTTTCTTTATAAAATGGGAAAAATTTTTTGAAAATCCTTGCTACAAAGCAATTTTTAAAATGGCTGCGCCGCACCTCACAATCTAAAAGCATTTTTTAAAATGGCTGCGGCGAACATCAGTTAAAAAAAAGTCGAGAGTTTCCCCTCGACTTTAATATTATTTAATAATCACCATCATCATAATCCCAATCAATAACATTGCCATTTTCATCAATAAATAAAACACAATACAAATGTGCATAAGCCTTTATAGCACGATACATTTTAATATTGTTATAATGACCTAATATTTTATTGGAATTATACCAAAATTCTGCACCATCAATAATAATTTTAATCCATTCATTCATTGTTGTCCTCTTTTCTTAATTGATTATAATTTAATTATCCTCATCACATTCAATTTGAACATTATAAACCATTTCTTTTTTTAAAGTATAATTTCTTATACCGGAAGACCAATGGAAATTGTAGACCATATATGACACATCAGAACGTAGTGTATCATTATTGACATGCACCAAATCACCATTTTCAGCATCATCTAAATCTAATTTTTTACGGACTTCGTTAAAAATCCCACCATAAGCAATTAATCTGACATTTGACATTCCAATTATGAAATTCATAACTATTTCATCTGTATATTCTAGATTATCTTCAATAATATAATCATCAGACTTAACCGCATACTTAGCAACCTCTGCAACCATGTGCCTTTCATCTTTTATTTTCTGAATATTAACTTGCGGTTCATATGATATTTTCAATGCCTTCTGCCACATTTCAACAAACTTGGAATGGCTAATATAATTTTTACTTTTAAAATATGATTTATTTACAGCCAAAATAACATGCAAATGGGGGTGGTATGAATTTTCAATATGATTATGGGTACATTCAAGCGTGCGAAAATAACCCTTAAAAACCTGTTTAAATGGTTTATAATTAGCCATTTTTTTAAAAGAACTTAGTAAATGACGTACTGTATATTTCAATTCTGAACCTTTACAATTTTTAACTGTTAAAGTGAGAAAAATAAATCTATAGCTATCGGGAATATTATCCATTATCTTAGACACTTGACCAAATATTTTCAATGACCTCCGCCAATTGCACATAGAACAAAGCCTATCTCTACAAAAATTAGCAGTACTAAGCTTCCATTCCCTTTCACCCTCGGCTATGTATTTTTTATCATATTTTCGCATTTCGATAAAAGTTCCACATTCTTTGACGCGCAAAGAACGATTTTCCAAGTGAAGCCTATAAAGACTTTCAGAAAGCATTAGAGATCTTTTCTTGTGGGGAAGAAATTTAAATTCAATTTCTTCCTCTGGACAATTGATTTCTTTTTTTTTCATATTCATATACACCTAAAAATTTTTTTGTAAAGAGCCGACGCCCCAAGCCCCAAGGGCTTTCGGGGCTTATCGGCTCAATCTACATTTTCCTAAAATTTTTTCTTGCTGTCTTGACAACTTTTTTATCGCCATACACTCCATTAACAACGTACCCCTGATTTGATAAAATTTCATCGTCGCTTATATATTCCTTATCTAATAAATTATCTATTAATTCTTCAGTATCATACAAACCTCTAACTTTATTAGTTTGTATGTATACGAAATATCCTTCTGGTGCTATAGGATACAGAGGATTAGAATAGGCTAAATCATATTCAGGAGCATCATATTTATAAACTGTAGAAATACGTGTAAATGGATGCGAAAAATGCGACCTACACACATGCACATATGCAGTAATATCCCGTAGTTGCTTAT
>JAAYRN010000188.1 GCA_012518765.1 Bacteroidales bacterium | reverse complement strand
CCATACCCGATTTAGCACGGTTTTCTAATTCTATTTTTCCAAATCGTAGCGTAAATCCAGCACTCACAAATCGACTGTCGTATTTTGTGGTGTTATAGGCTTTGTAATAAACACTATTGGTGTTGTATTCTCTTTTGTTCCAATTAAATATGTCTCTCACATTTACAAAAACGGATAATTTTCGTTTGAAAAAATCGGCTCGCATACCGCAATTTATAGAATAAGTAGCTTGATTTTCAACATACAATGATTTGGTCGGAGAACGATAGTTAGCCGATGCATTGACAGTTAAGATTTTGAATAATTTAGCCCAGTAATTTAATCGAAAACTATAGGAAAAACTTTCGGTAACAATCAATGTATCATTACGTAAAGAAGTTTCGGGATAATCAAACATGGTTTCGGCATGGGAAAAATATACATTGGAATAAAAACGTATGTTCATGTAGGATTTTAAACGGTAGTTAAAGCGAAATTCCCCTCCTGTTTGATAGCCGCTACCCGAATTTACAGGCACAGAATAATTAACCACTCGTCCGTAAAAATCGCTAAAAACAACATCGGTTAGTGAGTTTATTTCATTTTTGGTATACCTAAAATAAGAAGAAACACCTACATCGCCTATTTTTTTGAAAAATTTAGACCAACCCCCATCCATAGAATGCGTGTAGGTAGGTTCTAAAAAAGGATTTCCTGTGCTAAAACTTTCGTCTCCATAAATCACAAAAGAGCTGAGCTGACGGGCTCCGGGGTAAGCTATTCTACGGGTGTAGCTTATGCGAAAATTATGCATAGACTTGGTGCGGTAACTTGCATGAAAAGAAGGAAATAAGCCGGGATAATTTTGTTTTATATTATCTTTGGGCGAATTAATCATTTGATAATCTATTTGTTTGTACTGAAAACGTAAACCTACATTGACCGTAAAATTTCCAAATCGCTGGCGTAAAGAAGCATAGGTTTCTATCGCATTGCTCAAACTGATGTAATCCCGGTATCGGATAGAGTCCAATCTATAGTTTTGAGTACCTGGCAACAACGTATCTTCATAAATTAAACCTTTGTTGCGAGAAAAATTATCAAAAATGCCCAAAGACAACTCCCCATTTTTTGAAAAAGGATAGGAGTAATCTATTTTAGCATCTAAGCCATAATTTTTGTCTTTATCGGTGGAAAGGGTGGTTTTATCTAATTCGTTTTGTGTAAGATAATCTCTTTCGTAATAGCCATTTTGTAATGAATTGTACGTATTTGCTCCTATATTGGTTCGTAAGTAATGCCCCGAATTGTTAAATTTACGTTGATACATTACATTTCCACTCATATTATAGTTATTGCTTTGATTATCACTAAGAGTAGAATATTTATATTCAGAACCAACGATAGCATATTCTTTGCGGTATAATTCTCGTGTTGAAAAACTATTGTAATATCCACCGTAGACATTTCCCCAAAAAGAAATGCTGTTCATAGTATCTATGTTATACGAGATATTTAAAAAGGAACTTCCTGAATAAGAGCTGTTTTTGTTCTCATTACTATAGGTTTGATAAGATGCTGTATCTTTATTGTCATCAAATAATAAATTATAACCACTCCCTTTTGATTTGTTGTGGGAGTAATTTCCGTTTAAATAAATATTTATCGAAAATTTTTCATTTGCCCACATATACGACAGCCAAGGGCTGGTCATAGGACGTGTTGAAGCATTGATACCAAAGCTAATAAAGCTATTCATTTTGATTTTTGATACCGTAATAATATTAATAATTCCTCCCGTTCCTTCTGCTGCGTATTTCGCCGAAGGATTACTAATAACTTCAATTCTATCTAATACATTAGCAGGCATTTGCTGAATGTATGTTTTCAAATTTTCTGCGTTTAATTTTGAAGGTTTGTTGTTTATCCAAATTTCCACACTTGAAACCCCACGCAAGGTAATGTTTCCCTCTATATCTACCTCGACACTCGGTGCATTTTGCAAGGCATCGGAAAGAGTAAGCGATTGTATTTCTGCATCTTCAGAAACATTGTAAATCATCTTTTCTCCGTCAAATGAATAAATGGGCTTGGTGTCTGTAATTACAACACCTCCCAATACATTGTACAAAGAACGCATACGAATGGTGTCGACAATTATGTTTTTATGTGGAGAAGAAACATTTAACGTCTTGTAAAACATATCATAACCCACATAAGAAATACGTAAGATATAAGAACCCTGAGAAACATTGGACAGTCTAAAAAAACCTTTATCATCACTTACAACTCCTTTTGCCAAAGAACTATCCGAGGCATGTAGCAAGGCAACGCTGGCTGAAAACAAAGTTTCATTGCTAACACTATCTACAACAACACCTTGTATAGTTGTTTGAGATTGAGATATGCCCAACTTATAACAGAAAAATAAAGACAGGAACAGCAACGGGAAATACCTCATCATGTACAATAAATTTATTTAATTTTTAATGAGTTTATGGATTGATATCCCTTTATCGGTTTGAATTTTCACAAAGTACAAACCCTTATTCAAGTGCGTTAGGTGTATGTTTACTTGTGTTTGATTGATGGCAGATAGGATTTGTATGCGTTTTCCAAAAACATCAAAAATTACAAGCTCTTGAATCGAATAAAACAATGGATTATAAACACTTATATAATCATTGAAAGGATTAGGATATACATATATATTGTCTATATTAGATTCAATGATTTGTGAAGGGTCATTCCCTCCGTTGGTGGTTTTCAATATTACACGAGCCTGACCACCAAACCCATGACGACCAACTGTATAAGCTATTTGTTCGTCAATTGCAAACACATCATAATACTCGCCGTCTTCTTCACTTGTTTGTTGTACATCCCAACTTTCACCTCCATTTTTTGTAGCTATTATAATGGCTTTATCATTTTCTACATCATAACCCACTATATATCCAATAGTTGAATTAAAAAAATGAACCGAATTATAAATACCAACAGGTCGATTTTTTATTTCAATCCAGGTACTTCCTCCGTCATTTGTTTTTAGAATCAAACCTGTATCGTTGTTCCAATAAAATCCCACCGCATAAGCTGTATCAGCATTGGAAGATGCTATTGACTGTATAACAGCATCTTTTTTGATAGGCAAAGTTGCTTTTTCCCAATTTCTCCCACCATCATTCGATTTCAATATCAATCCTTTGCTCGATAGTTCCGCACCTACGGCAAACATTATATCTTTATTTACAAACTGAACATCGTATATTTTAGCATCTGAAATATTTGTTTGCATTAAGTTCCAAGTAGTTCCGCCATCGGTAGTTTGAATAAATTCACCCAATGTACCCATAGCGAAACCACTGTCGGCACTCGAGAAATAAACTCCTATGATGTTATTATTATAAATACCTGTATTTTGTAGTTCCCAATTTTCCCCACCATCGGTAGTTTTAAAAATATAATTTTCAAAGCATCCATACAAACCCGCTACATATCCTGTATCGACATTTACAAAAAAGGGAGCAAATAAAAAATTACTCACTATGCCATTTGATTTATCAGACCATGTCAAACCTCCATCGGTGGTTTTGAGTATAAGTCCACTTTGATTATGACCCGCCACGTAACCCGTGTCTTTGTTTAAGAAAAAAACATCGGAAAACATCCAACTATCGACAGAAATTTCTAAGGGTTTCCATTGAGCGTTTACACTTAAAATTCCTATAAACAAGCAACTTAATATTATTATTTTTCTTATATTTACTTTCATCTCGCAATTTATAAATTCATTTTGCAAAGTTAAGCAAAAATTATACAGTTTTGAGATATTTCTTTTAAAAAAACGCCCTAACTTCTACGCTTCCGGTATGTATCATAGGCGTATTTGGCAATACTCTTCCGTCATAAAGTAAGTTGAGTTGCAGGTTTTTAAATAAATTAGTCTGATAACTCACTTTAAACACTCCATTATGTCCAGGTTGCAAAGCTTCCAACATTTCATAAGCCACCGAACCGTTGACTTCTCCTTTAAAATCAATGTGATAATAGCTTAATTGCATGTAAATG
>JAAYRN010000187.1 GCA_012518765.1 Bacteroidales bacterium | reverse complement strand
TAATGTGATACAATACACTGATAATAAACAGTTTTTACTCATAAATTCCTAATGGTGTCCATTAGAAAATTATGATGACAAAAATAATCAAAAAAAACATGTTAGGATAATGGACAATTTGGGATAAAATCTCAAGATTATTTATAAAACAAAATAAGCAATCACATATTTAATGCAATTGCTTATTTTTCAGTCGGGGTAGCAAGATTCGAACTTGCGATCTCCTGCTCCCAAAGCAGGCGCGATAACCGGACTACACTATACCCCGTTTTTTGTAGCGGAGAGAGGGGGATTCGAACCCCCGGTACCCTCGCGAGTACGACAGTTTAGCAAACTGCTGGTTTCAGCCACTCACCCACCTCTCCTCTGCTAAAAAGATTTGCAAAAGTAGTAAAAAATATAATATAAAACACTAAAATATACTTAGTCGGTATAAAATATTTTTATCTACGTTATTTACAATTACTTTCTAACAACTAATTTGAATCCAACTCCGTGTACGTTAATTAAACTTACATTGGGGTCTTCGCTCAAATATTTGCGCAACTTATTTATATACACGTCCATACTGCGGGCATTGTAGTAGTCTGCACTATCCCATACTTTATTTAAAATATAAGATCTGTTTGCTACATTTCCCATTTTTTTGCACAAAACATGCAATAAAGCAGTTTCTTTGGATGTGAGTTTTAGTTGTTTATTTTTTCTAACAGTTAATAATTGTCTGTTAGCATCGAAAACAAGTTTACCTATGGTGTAAATTTGAGTCTCGTCTTCTGGCTTAATGGTTCTTCTTAAAATAGCCTGTATACGCATTAAAAGTTCTTCTATGCTAAATGGTTTAATGATATAATCGTCTATATCCATTTGAAAACCTTTTAACACGTCTTCTTCTAATGATTTTACCGACATAAAAATAATGGGAATATCTTTATCTTTAGCACGAATTTCGGCGGACAAAGTATAACCATCTTTTATGGGCATCATTATATCCAACAAGCATAAATTAAAGTCTCCGTGTAAGAAAGCATCGTATGCTTGCTCACCATTTTCGCAGAGTGTTACGTCGAATCCTTTTGCTATAAGATAGGAACTCAACACTTTACCTAAGTTAACATCGTCTTCTGCAATTAAAATTTTTCTTTTTGTTTCCATACATTTTGTTTTATGGGTAAATATATTTTAAAAGTACTTCCTTTATTAATTTCACTCTCAACTTTTATTTTTCCACCATGCATCCGAATGATTGATTTTACATAATTCAAACCCAATCCGTATCCTTTTACATCGTGAACATCTCCTGTCGATATTCTAAACAATCTATCAAACACTTTGTTCGCTTGGTTCTTTGCCATTCCTATACCGTTATCCATAATCGAAATAAGTATTTTATTTTTCTTATTTGCCAATTCTACGCGTATAAATGGCTGGTTTCTATTGTATTTAATTGCATTGTCTAAAATATTTTTTATTGCTATTATTATTTTTTCTTTATCTACATAAACTAACGGCTCTTTTGCCTTTAAACATATAATTCTTCCTTTTCTTTCTTCTAATATAACATGCATTAAATCAATTGCTTGTTCTACTAAAACATTGATATCTGCCACTTCCAAATTCAATTTTAATAGCATTTGATTGCTCGAAATGGTATTTGAAAGTATGGTTTCAACCATTTGTTCTAAACGTTTGTTTTCTAAAGTTATTATATTTAAATAATTTTCTCTTAAATTATTTTCTTCTATGATGTCTTTATCCTTCAATATTTCGGCTGCTAACGACACCGTAGCTATGGGCGTTTTAAATTCGTGAGTTATATTTTTCACAAAATCATCTCTCGCTTGTTGTAAATTTTTCAAACGCATAGTAGTTATAAAAGTATAAAGAAACAGGCTGTAAATAAGTGCTATAGAAATTACACTAACCCATATTATCATATTACTTTTAAAAGCTAAAAATTTATTTTCAGGAGGAAAATACAAAACAAAGTAAGCATTATAAGACGATTGGTTGTGTGTAATCAAACATTTATAAGCAAATCCTTTCATGGACATTTCTGCCAAAATATTTTTATTGGATGAAATTAAATAGTCGGCACAATGGGGGCAATAAATTCCAAATTCGTATTTTTCGTCTATTTCATACGTGTTAAGTGTTTTTTGTATTACCGAACTGATATAGCAAATATCTCCCTTAGTAAAACTGGCATTGTTGATAATAGATTCTGAAGAAGGTTCTTTGTTTTCCTTTTTAATGAATTGTGGATAAAAAGATGAATGGATATAGGGTCGCTTCTCGCCCAAGTAGTCGTGTATTTCTTTAACACGTGTTTCTTTGTTTATTTCTTTAAATACGTATAGGTTTTCCTGTTTGGCTCCCAAGGATTTTTGAGCAGTATTTTTAGGCTTATCGCTGTATATACTTAAATTTCTATCTATGTTATAGTGTGAGTTTATTTCGCTCAACACATTGTTCATAATATCGTTAATAGTGTATGTGAATATAGTTTGTCGCATGTGAACAATATTAATAACATTCAACGATTGTATAATTGAAAGTATCAGCAAAAATACGGCTACTAAAACTATTACGATTATATATGTTTTTTTTCTCATTATTTATCTACAATATCTATTTAATCTTATTTCGGCTTCATTGTGATGCAATACTGCAGCTTTTTTCAAATCGGCACACGCTCCTTTGGTATCCTTCAGTGCATCTTTACAAGCCCCTCTGTAATAATAAGCCTCTCCTGAAGATGCGTTGTATTTTATGGCTAAACTAAAGTCTGAAATCGCTTCTTCGTACTTCTTTTTTTCAAGCTGTAGCTTGCCCCTTGACAAGTAAATATCCCATGCTTTAGGATTTAAACGAATGGCATAATTATAATCATTCATAGCCAATTGTATTCTATTTCTTTGTATGTGAGTTTCGGCTCTGTAAACATATACTTTATAATTACTTCTATCTAAGCTAATGGCTCTTGTAAAATCTCTTTGAGCGTTTATGGTATCGTTGACATGTATATAACAAACGCCTCTTTTTGCAAAATATTCGGCTTTGCGGTTTCTAAATTCTGTAATTAATTTAGTATAATCGTATAAGGCTTCTACATAGAGCTTTAACTCATATTGCAGGGCTGCTTTTTCTTGGTAAATTTCCTGAGATTTTTCACCCAATAAAATTAATTTCTCATAATCTTGCAAAGCCAATTCGTATTGATGCGATGCTTGATACAATGTAGCTCTCTCTATATAAGCTGTTGTTAATGTAGGATTTAATTTAATAACTTGTGTAAAATCCTGAATTGCATTTTTATAGTTATTTATTTCTCGAAAAGAAATAGCTCGTTGATAATAGGGTTGCCATTCTTTGTCGTTGAGCGATATGGCTTTGGTGTAATCTTTCACACTTTCTTCCATTTTTTTCTGCGATTGGTAAATATTACCCCTCAGCAAATAAGCATCGTAGTAGGTTGGATTAATATCTATGGCATTATTGATGTCGCTGAGTGCTTTTGCATTGTCCTTCTTTATAGTATAGTATAAATAAGCTCGTTTGTAATAAGCCTGATGATAAGACGGATGACTAAGTATAGCTTCGCCGTAATTATAAACAGCTGAATCATACTGCTTTAAAACTTCATACGACTCCCCCTTCCCTACATAGGCTTCGTAGTAATACCTGTTTTTTTGAATAATAGTAGAAAATACATGAATAGCCGCCTTGTGGTTGCCTTGTTGTTGCAGCTTAACACCTTTGTCGTACTGTTGAAACAACTCTTGCGACAACAAGCCCAGAGGTAGTAAAATCGAAAAACACAATATAAAACAATATTTTTTCATGTATAACACTTTAAAAAATTACAATTTTCCTATCCATTGAAAATAATCGGGCGGGAATGAGTTTATTTTTTCGGGCATGCTATCAAAAATCCCATATATTGACGAACCGCTTCCGCTCATAGAAGCATACACAGCTCCGTGTTGGTACAATTGTTTTTTAAGAGAGTCTAATACTGGATAGCTTTTAAAAATCCATTTTTCAAAATCGTTAAACACATTATTTTTCCACTGATAAATAGGTTTTAACAACAATGATTTCAACGAATTGAACGATTTCCTAACCTCAGCCATGGCATAGGCTTGGGGTGTGCTGATGTAAATGGGTGGCTTAATAATATAAATATATTTGTCCACCAAATCATATAACTCTATGGGAGTTAAAACATTACCCTTTTCGCTACCCATACGCACCTCGTTATCGACAAAAAACGCACAATCGCTGCCTAATAGTTCTGCATAGGATTTGATCGTTTTTTTATCTAACTGTAAATCAAAAAGTTTAT
>JAAYRN010000186.1 GCA_012518765.1 Bacteroidales bacterium | reverse complement strand
TTCGCCAATATGCCAAACGTTATGGGCTATGGAGAGAAAATCCTAAAAGAAAAAGTTTAATCCGCCTCAGTCTCAAGCCCTCTGACTTCTGACTCTGCGTCCTTTGCGTAAAACTTTGCGTTCTTTGCGGTTAAAAAACAAACGGACTTCTGACTCATGCCTTTCGACCTCAGTCTCACGTCTTCGGTCCCATGCCTTTTGACTTTTGACTTCCGCCTCATGCCCTCTGGCTTTTATCACAACTATTTCCTCATTTTTAGCTAAAAATAGTAGTGTATATAGGTAAATTTTGTATCTTTGCACAAAAAAAAATATAATGGCGAAAGAGATAAAATTCAGTTTGTTATACAGAGATATGTGGCAATCTTCCGGAAAATATGTGCCACGTTTAGATCAGCTTACCCAAATAGCACCCGTAATTGTAGATATGGGTTGTTTTTCACGTATAGAAACGAATGGAGGTGCTTTTGAGCAAGTAAATTTGTTATACGGCGAAAATCCTAATAAAGCTGTAAGAGAGTGGGTTAAACCTTTTAACAAAGCAGGTATTCAAACCCACATGTTAGAAAGAGCTTTAAATGGATTGCGCATGTATCCCGTTCCTGCCGATGTGCGTCAGCTAATGCCCAAAGTAAAAAAAGCACAGGGAGTAGACATTATGCGTTCCTTTTGCGGACTAAACGACCATCGTAATTTAGAATTATCTATTAAGTATGCGAAAGAGGCAGGTATGATTTCACAAGCAGCCTTAAGTATCACTTATTCAGTTATACACACCGTAGAATACTACATGCAAATAGTAGATAAATTGGTAGAATACGGAGCAGACGAAATTGCATTAAAAGACATGGCTGGAGTAGGTCGTCCGCATACATTGGGTCAGTTGACTAAGAGCATAAAAACAAAATATCCACACATAGTAGTGCAATATCACGGACACTCAGGACCTGGATTTTCAGTGGCATCTATGTTGGAAGTGGCAAAAAATGGAGCCGATTACATCGATGTTGCTATGGAGCCACTTTCGTGGGGAATGGTTCATCCCGACGTAATTACCATTCAAGCTATGTTAAAAGATGCAGGCTTTTTGGTTCCCGATATCAATATGAAAGCCTATATGGAAGCACGCGAACTTACGCAATCCTTTATGGACGATTTTTTGGGTTATTTCATAGATCCCAAAAACAAAATAATGACTTCTTTATTAGTTGGTTGCGGTTTGCCCGGAGGAATGATGGGTTCCATGATGGCAGATTTAAAAGGTATGCACAATGTAATTAATATGGCATTAAAAAAGAACAATCGCTCCGAAGTTTCCTTAGAAGATTTGGTGGTTCAATTGTTCCAAGAAGTAGAATATGTATGGCCCAAGTTGGGTTATCCTCCATTGGTAACACCTTTTAGTCAATACGTTAAAAATATTGCATTGATGAATATTCTTAGCTTAGCCAAAGGCGAAGAACGTTTTTCGACCATAGATAGAGACAGTTGGAACATGATATTAGGAAAAACAGGTCAATTACCGGGACCTCTTGATCCAAAAATCATAGAATTAGCTAAGAAAAATAAAATGGAATTTTATACGGCTAATCCTCAAGATGCATTTCCCAATGTATTAGAAGAATACAAAAAGGAAATGAAAGAAAATAACTGGAATTTTGGTCAAGACGATGAAGAATTATTTGAATTGGCAATGCACGACCGTCAATATAGGGACTATAAATCGGGGATAGCAAAAAAACGCTTTGAAGAAGAATTGGAAAAAGCA
>JAAYRN010000185.1 GCA_012518765.1 Bacteroidales bacterium | reverse complement strand
TTTCAAAATTTTGAGCAAAAAACTTGGTAAAATTACTCCATTCGGGGTCGTCGCAGGGGAGGAGTATGGTTTTTTCTCTAAACACATCGGGATTGTATTCCAAATACGCATTTACTTCACGTTCAATGTCGTAGTACTGCGTATAAAACTCATCGTTTTTTGTGTTTTTCGCTTTGGTTAAATTTCTATTACTCGCTTTATTGTCTTTCATGTTGTTTAAACGTATTTTTTATCTGTATCTTTTGTGGATTGTATGTGTAACACCTAAGGTTTATCAATCAAACAAAGGTTTTTTTTTCATCTGCAAAAATACATATTATTTGCATACTATGTTGAGCGTTTATAAAATAATGTTAAGGAAAATTTTATGTTATTGGTTGTAGTTTTTTACGATTCAGAGACAGGTGTTTTGTCTTGATTGTAATTGTATATTAGCTGTATGCGTTGTTTTTTTTCGGATAAAAATACGGTCAACAAGTAGTTTTGATTGTGTAACGGGTCTATTTTGCTTTGTTTTTCGATAATATATTTGCTTAGCTTGTGTTTTTCAATAAATTCCTTGTCGTTTCCTATGTGATGCAGTAGTTTTTTTTGCTTTTTTTTATCCATGGTTTCTATCCAATTTCCGCGGGGGCGAGAAGTGAAATTACTATAATAATCATCTCGCAATGTGTCGATTGTGTTTATTCCCTTGGAGAGTAAAAAGCTGTGAATTGTCCTGAACAAATCTTCCAACTGATAGCCTTTGTGGGGAATTTTGTGGGTTTGGTAGTAATTTCCCATTTCATCGAAAAAATCAAAATAGCGTTCATGGTATTCATTTTCAAACAAATATTTCATGGTTCTTGTAAAACGACCGCTGTTCCAAAATTTTTCCAAAGCATGTTCGGCTTCCCTCAATCTGTTGAGTTCTTCTGCTGAAATATATTTGTTGCTAACTACTTCATAAGGAGCTTTTTCGGAGTATACATAGGCGTATTTTTCTGCGTTTTTTCTCAATTCGGTACCTCTGAGCATTTTCAAAAATCCCAATTGTACTTCTTTGGCTTTCAGTCGGAAAACATGGTTAAATGATGTTACAAAACGATTAAAATCTTCGTAGGGCAATCCTGCAATTAAATCAAGGTGTAAATCTATTTTTTCTCCTTTCATTAATAATTCAATGTTTTGAGATAGGAGGGAGAAATCTTGTTTTCTGTTAACCGATTGATTGGTTGGCTCGTGGGTGGATTGTATTCCTATTTCAAAGCGAAAAAAATGCTTGGGTAGGCGTTGATTTAAGTAGGCTATGTTTTCGTTGCTTAATAAGTCGGCATAAATTTCAAATTGACAACTTAGATTTTTGCGGTAATTTTCAATTAAAAAATAGAATACCATAGCCGTGTGTGTGGGATTTAAATTAAAGGTGCGGTCGAGAAATTTAATTCGTTTTACATCGCTGTTTATCAAAAGTTTAAGATTGTTTTTTATGTAATCTTCCGAAAAATACCGCACTCCTTTTTCCAAGGATGAAAGGCAGTAACTGCAACGATAGGGGCAACCTCGAGAGCTTTCGAAATACAGTATCCGATTTTTTAAATCAGCTTTATCCATTTCTAAATTGTAGGGCGAATCGAATGTTTCTAATACATTCAAATCAGTTTTTGCGGTTAAATTACTGATTTTATGGCGAGAAGAAACAGCCTCTATGTTTACATCCGTATTGTTTTGAAGTGCATACAATAACTCACCAAGTACTTTTTCGCCTTCGCCGCTAACAAGGTAGTCTATGTCCCAGTTTTCGATAAAATAGGCAGGTTCGTAACTTACTTCGGGACCTCCTATGATTATAATGAGCGTAGACTGTTGTTTTTTTAGCTGTTCTACCAATTTTTTTGATAGTTCTACATTCCAAATGTAAACGCTTATGCCAACTATATCAGGCGATTGACTTAAAATTTCTGTGCTTATTTCTTTTATATCTTCTTTAATGGTGTATTCTGAAAAAGAAATATCGAATTTATCTTTGTTGGCAACATACAACCATCTTAAAGCCAAGGATGTATGAATATACTTAGCATTGAAGGTTGTAAGTATGGTTTTAAGTTTACCTGTTTTTTTTGTTGGCATAATGTTTTTTTATTTTTTACGCTAAAAACAAAAGTACAACAATTATTTTTAAGACTGATAAAGCAGGGTTTATGTGGTTTTCTTCAGTCGTTTTCTTTCTTTTTCGTTTAAAATTATTTTTCGTAATCTTAGTTTGTGTGGTGTTATTTCAAGGTATTCATCTCCGCCTATGTACTCCATATATTCTTCCAATGAAAATTTAATAGCGGGGGCTATGTCTATTTTTTCATCAGCTCCGGAGGCTCTCATGTTGCTCATTTTTTTAGCCTTAACAGCGTTTACGCTTAAATCTTCGTTTCGAGTGTGTATGCCAATAACTTGTCCTATATAAATATTGTCCATGGGTTCGACAAAGAATTTTCCTCTATCTTGCAACGCATCAAGTGCATAGGCGGTAACTGTTCCTGCTTCCATGGCAATGAGTGAGCCCAAATGTCGTCCGCTAATTTCTCCTTTCCAAGGTTCAAATCCTTTGAGTCTATGAGCCATAACAGCTTCTCCTTCGGTTGATGTGAGTAAAATATTACGCAATCCTACCAATCCTCTTGAAGGGATTTCAAATTCAAGTTGCGTTCGTTCATTTTTATGAATAATGTTAATAATTTCACCTTTTCGTTGTGTAACTGTTTCAATTACTTTTCCTGAAAATTCTTCGGGAACATGTACCGTAAGGTATTCGTAGGGTTCGCATTTTATGCCGTTGATTTCTTTTATAATTACTTGTGGTTGACCAACTTGCAATTCGTATCCTTCGCGTCTCATGGTTTCGATAAGTATAGATAGATGTAAAATGCCTCTGCCGTAAACGATAAATCTATCTGCCGAGTTGGTTTCTTCCACTTTCAGGGCAAGATTTTTTTCGGTTTCTTTGATAAGTCTATCGCGTAAATGGCGTGATGTGAGATATTTTCCGTCTTTTCCAAAAAATGGAGAGTTGTTGATAGAAAACAGCATACTCATAGTAGGTTCATCTACCTTGATGGGAGTAAGGGCTTCTGGATTTTCAAAATCGGCAATGGTATCGCCAATATCGAAAGATTCGGGACCCAAAAGGGCACAAATATCGCCCGACATTAGGGGTGTTTTTATGCGTTCTTTTCCCAATCCTTCAAAGGTGTAAAGTTCTTTGATTTTGGATTTTATAATTTCACCGTTGTGTTTTACCAATGAAATATCCATACCTGCCTGTAGGTGTCCGCGTGTGATTTTACCAATGGCAATACGCCCCACATAAGAGGAATAGTCTAAGGAAGTAATCATCATTTGCGGTGTGCCTTCTATTATTTTTGCATCGGGAATAGTTTTTAAGATAACATCAAGTAAATGAGCCACATCTTTGCTTGGTTTTTTCCAGTCGCTACTCATCCATCCTTGTTTTGCTGAACCATAAACCACCGGAAAATCCAATTGGTCGTCTGTAGCATCCAAACTTAACATTAAGTCAAAAACTTGTTCTACAGTGTCTTCAGGATTGCAATTGGGTTTGTCTACTTTGTTGACAACTACTATAGGTTTTAGGTTTAACTCTAATGCTTTTTGGAGTACAAATCGGGTTTGAGCCATAGGTCCTTCAAAAGCATCTACCACCAACAAACAACCTTCCGCCATGTTTAATACTCGTTCTACCTCACCTCCAAAGTCGGCGTGTCCGGGAGTGTCTATTATGTTGATTTTATAATCTTTATATCTAATAGATACATTCTTAGATAAAATAGTTATGCCGCGTTCTCGTTCCAAGTCGTTGTTGTCTAAAATAAGTCCTTCTTGAACTTGATTTTCTCTAAATAGTTTTCCTTGGTGTAACAGTCTGTCAACCAAAGTGGTTTTGCCATGGTCAACATGGGCTATGATGGCGATGTTTTTGATTTTAGTCATATTTGATTATAAAATAATTGATACTGATTTTTACTTTTTAAAAAAGCCTGCAAAGTTACTCATAATTCTTTTTTTAGAGAAGATTAGTTTGATTTTTTATAAAAACATTTTTTATATCAATAAGTGGGTGTTACATAACAAAAAATAATGTAACTTTGCCTCTTTGTTTTTTTAACCTGTAAATGGTTGATAAAATTTAAAGTTTTTATGTACTTATATTACAACGATACAAACCCGAAACTATCTCAAAAAAAGGTGTTTTGCATAAACAAAAGAAGTTTTATTTTAACCTTGCTATTTACCTGTTTGAGCATAGTTTTATGGGGACAAGATGCAGACGAATCTTTTGTTTTTGTAGAAAATACTCACGTAGGAGAGCAGTATACTGAATCGGAATCAAATCATGAACTTACCATTTTTATAGTCAATTCGGCTATGCCCTTAAACTGGGATACTCCGTCTGATTTGTATTATTCTTTAAAAAAATCCTATTTTAAAACAGTGTGTAATAGGAAGAAACGATTTTTAGGACACACGGCTTTTTATTTAAACTCGAGTTTATTAAAACAGCCTTTATGGATGGGGATAGCTCAAAATGCCAATACAAAAATACTACAGCAATTATTTATAAAAAAAATAGGCATGGGCATAGTAGGGCATCCGTTTCGGGCGAAAATAGAGGATAAAAAATTGTTGAGAAAAAACTTATTATACAATGCTAAACACAATCAAGTAAGAGCGATTACATTTAAAATCAATGAAAATGCAGTAGAGCGTATGTTGGATTT
>JAAYRN010000184.1 GCA_012518765.1 Bacteroidales bacterium | reverse complement strand
TTATATTTGAATAAATCTATTCCTGCATTAAACAAGACAAAGCCATTTTGAGTAACATTTTTAGATAACATTTCCCAAAACTGTGGTTTGTAAAACTTCTTAGGAACCTTCATGTCTATATAAATATCTACAATGATTAAGTCAAATTGTGTGTTTGTTTTTTCGATGTAATCCCAAGCATCCATGCAATGAATTTCAAGTAGTTTATTAGGTTTAACATCAAATTCATCGCGAGCAATATCTATTATTAAAGGGTCAATATCGACCGCTACAACGGGAGCATGGCAGTCATATTTTTTCCTCAGCGATTCAATAATAGAACCACCGCCAAATCCTAATAGCAATACGGATGAAACATTGTTGAGAGGAATGGAATCTAAGCCATATTCAAGAACATCGACCAGCGTTCCATAAGAATAATTGGCGTATTTAGTGTTTAGTAGTTTTTTGTTTCCTTTTTTTACGATTTTCAAATATTTATTAATCGGAGATTGGTATTCTTTTAAAATTTGCTCGGTATTATCCATTGTCTTATGATATTGTTCCTTATGCGACAAAGATAGACATTTTATTCATCTCTACAAACGGTTTGTGAAAATAATTTTAGGGTGTTGTATGAGATACCGAAATTTGAAATAATTCCGTGTTTTATTTGACTGATTTTTACCTGTAAATTAGAAAATTATTTTTTATATAAAGTCTTATAAATGAAATAATAATGTCGTTTGGTTTTACTTTATATTGCCATTATTTATTTCCTTTGGCTCTATTGTGTGTTTTACACAACATTTGGCAGTTTCTAATGTCGGTTTCACCGCCTTTGCTCCACGCTGTAACGTGGTCGGCATCCATATCTTTTAAACTCCATATTTTAGCCTTGTTGGCATCGTGTCCTATAGCACATAAGGGACAATTTGAAACGCCGTTTTTTTCTGCTTCGGTGGTTTGTTTTGCATAAATCGATTTTTTAGTTGCTTCGTCAAAAATACGAACATCAAGTAGTTTTGTATCCGTTGAACCACCTAAAATAAATTCAAAAATGCCTTTTCGGTTTTTCACATAGGAATCGGCATAAAGTTTTTTTACTTGTTCGGATACGGTTTGCGGATTATAAGGCTGTTTGCGATATGTTTCATACAGTCGTCCCCATTCCAAACCTCGCATTTCGCTTTCAACATCTGTAAAAACACCCGAAACCCAATCAATAACACTGTTGAAATAAGTTTTGAGCTCGTTTATATTGTCATTAAAGCGGTTACGGCTCATGTAGTCGTTGGTATTTCCTTTGCTAACCCAATCCAATGCACGCTCTAAAAAATCTTGCCGATTGACCGAACCCGAAATATACGCACTCCATTTTTGAATATTGGCATTTTGGCTGTTGCTAAATTCTTCTTTGGCAAGCGTTACGAACGGTCCCGAATAAATGGCATTTAATAATTCTTGATTGTTGAGCGGAATACCTGCAATGTTGATGGTTTTAAACCATTCTTTAATCTCACTTTCAGTCCCTTCGCATTCGTAAATTAAAAGTTTGGTTTGTAAAATCAAGTTTTGTTTGTCAGAGGCTATACCGCTAAAATATTGTTGCATTCCGTTTTCATCTTTAATGGCAAATTTGTTAGTAACAAAACGACCAATGCTTGTTATACGCTGTTGTCCGTCTAAGATTTCAAATTTATTATCGGCAGTTTTGTTGAAATAAATCAATCCCAAAGGATAAGCTTTTAAAATAGAATCTATAACCGCTACATCGCGTTTTCCGTCTGCATAAATATAGTTTCGCTGGTATTCGGGTTGAATGGTTAATGTTCCCGACAAACCAAATAATCCTTTGCCTTCTAATTCGTTATAAACAAATCCTTTGCAAATATCTTCTACCGTTATATCTGTTCGTAATGCTGTTTTCATTTTTTTATTTCTTTTAATTTAATGACAATTCTATATTTTATTATCCCAAAGGGATAATAGGTTTATAGAAAGATGATAATGCATATTATATGCGACCCTTTCAGGGTCGAACATTTTATTTTTCATTGTTTTGTTATAAATCTGTGATGCCTTTGGCATCGGTTTGTGTTTGATATTGTCGTTGCTATAAATTTGTGGTGTTGGGTTGGT
>JAAYRN010000183.1 GCA_012518765.1 Bacteroidales bacterium | reverse complement strand
GTTAACAAAAGAAGAAAAGAAAGAAAAAACCAGTCTACCGTTTTTTCTCTTACAATGTCTTCGCTTTTAATAAATGTTGACTGATGTAAAATAAAAGAGGATGAAGAATCTGTATCTACATCATTTTCAACTTTTACCGAGTGTTTAAAAAAAAGACTTTCTTTTAATTGTTTCTCAATTTCATCATCCCACGACTGTTCGTTAATTGCTTCTAATAAGGGAATTTTAGACGATGACTTTAAGCTATCGTAACTAATCTCAGAATGGGGGGTATTAACAAAAACAGAATCGGTAGGAAGCATGTTTCAATTTCTATCAAGGTTTTATTTTCTTGTTAATTTCGTCTCTAATTTGGGATGCGTACTCATAATTTTCATTTTCTATCGCCTCTTGTAATATGGCTTCCAATTCCTTAACACTTTTGCGAGACAAATCGTCTGCTGAGTCTAAATCTTCTTCTTGGCTTGAGTCTGCATTAACACCTACTTGTTCCAAAATAAAATCTTCTATATACATGGGGCATTTGTATTTCAACGCTAAAATAGCAGCATCGGAAATACGCGCCTCTATCTTTATTTCTTCTGTCATATTGGAACAATAAAGATGAGTATAAAAAATACCTTCAACTAAATTATATATATGTACATAATCGATATTTATCTGAAAATCACGCATAATCGAATACAACAAATCATGTGTTTGTGGTCGTTTTAATTGTAAATTTTCAAGTTCTTTTACTATGCTAAACGCCTCACTTTCAGCTATAATAACTGGGAATGACATGGTTTCATCTTTTGTTTGTAAAACCAATACCCTCGCCGACTTGTCAGTCCATTCTGCAACATAGTTTATCTTAATTTCAATTTTAGCCATTTACATAAAAAATTTGCTGTTTTTATTGATTTATATAAGTGATAAACGAATAAGTCTTTAATAAATTTCATTTCATACATCATTATTTCACAATAAAAACCTGTGTTTTTTACAATGAAGATAGTTTTAAGACGTTGTCTAATCTACATTAGTATTTCATCAATGAGAACTGTCTTAATACTTATAAAAAAAGAGTTTATTCAAATTTTTCGCAATCCCATCTTAGCGAATTTAATAACCATACTCCCCTTAGCATACTTGTTAATATTTCCTTTTTCGGCTGATTTAGAAATTAAAACATTACATGTTGCCTTTATTGATAACGACAATTCTTCTTTATCGAGAGATATACAAAACTCTTTAAAAGGGACTAAGTACTTTAAAATCATCGAAAAATCAAATACAAAAGAACAAGCAGCTTTCTTAATGAGTAAAGATTATGTTGACATTATTGTAGAAATTCCTGCTAATTTTGAAACAAAAATAATTCGGAACGAAAAACCTATTATCGGAGTTACAGCCAATGCTATCAATAACATGAAAGCTGCTGTAGGCGTGGCTTATATACAACAATTTTTGGGTGATTATATTTATAGCCTCACCAAAGAATCTATACAAGAAACCTCTATTTATCCCACCCAAATTCACTTATCCCCTTCGCGGTGGTTTAACAAAAACATGGACTATAAAAACATTTTTGTACCTGGGATTTTAGCCGTTTTGGTTGCCATGATTGGCTCTATGCTCTCAACCCTAAATATTGTCAGAGAAAAAGAATTGGGAACTATTGAGCAAATGAACGTTACTCCTATTAATAAATGGCAGTTTTTTGCTGGAAAATTAATCCCATTTTGGATTATTGGTATGGTAGAATTTGGAATAGGATTACTATGTATGCGGTATTTATTTGGAATTTATATTCAGGGTTCTGTCATATTGTTACTTGTTTTTGCTGCTGTTTTTCTATTTGGGATGTTAGGATTGGGTTTTATGGTATCCATTTTTTCAAGAAATCAAGCTCAAGCAACCTATATTATCATGTTTTTATTTATTATTTTTATACTATTGAGTGGTTTATTTACCCCTATTGATAGCATGCCTGTATGGGGACAAACTATCAATATAGTAAATCCAATCGCTCATTTTACGGAGATATTGAAATATATCATACTCAAAGGAACTACCTATCACGATTTAAAAACATACCTCATCGGATTTAGCATTTTTGCTGTTATTGTAAACAGTATTAATATAGCTCTCTACAAAAACACTTCTCACTGATATTTTTAGAAAAAAATTAATTTTTTTTATGTACTAACGTTCTATGTTATAGAAGTTCAAGTTGTTTCTGTACAAAATAAAAAAATATTACTTTTTGACCAATAAACAACAATTCGTATACAAAAAAGTGCTATTTTAGTGCTTTAAAATTTTCAAAAAACGTATACAAGGAAAAATGCGTATATATAACTATTTAACAAGGATTTATAAGGTTTTACCCTTTTCTCTCTTTATTTTTATTTTTTTATTTTTAGTTCCAAATTTGCATGCAAATGAGAATGATGTAGATGCTGAAAAGAAATTTGACGCAGGAACCACCATCATGGAACATGTAGTAGACGCTCACGAATGGCACATACTTACTATTGGTGATAAACATGTTTCTATTCCTTTGCCTATCATACTTTTACATGAAAATAAACTACACGTATTTTCTTCTTCTCGGTTTCATCACGGTGAAAGTACATACAAAGGCTTCGCTATTCACAAAAAGAACGGAATAAAAGATGAAATTATAAAGGTAGACGAAAATGGAGAAAGAAATGAAAATGCTTCTTTTGTTGATTTTTCCATTACTAAAAATGTACTAACTCTGTTTATGAGTGTCATTGTACTATGTTGGTTGTTACTTTCAGCAGCACGTAGTTATAAAAAAAATGGACACGGTTCTCCCAAAGGAGCAGCTCGCATCGTAGAGCCTCTGTTGTTATTTGTACGCGACGATATTATCAAACCATCTATAGGTCCCAAATATGAAAAATTTCTTCCTTATTTACTTACTTTATTTTTCTTTATTTTATTCAATAACTTATTTGGATTGATACCTTTTTTCCCTGGAGGAGCTAATTTAACAGGAAACATTTCAGTTACATTTGTATTGGCTTTCTTTACGCTTATTATCACAAATGTAAGCGGAAATAAACATTATTGGAAACATGTTTTCAATACGCCTGGAGTTCCTTGGTGGTTAAAATTTCCTCTACCCTTGATGCCCATAGTCGAATTAGTAGGACTAATTACCAAGCCCGTAGTTTTAATGATTCGTTTATTTGCCAATATTACCGCTGGACATATCATAACACTTGGTTTCATTAGTTTAATATTTATATTAGGAGAAATTAGCGTAGCAGTAGGATATGGAGTTTCGGTAGCATCTATAATATTCTATATTTTTATGGGATTGTTAGAATTATTAGTAGCATTTATTCAAGCTTACGTGTTTACCCTACTATCATCCATATATATAGGTATGGCAGTAGAAGAACACCCTGAAGAAGAAAACAGTATAACAGAAATACATTAGAAAATATATTTATAAACATTTAAAAAACAAAAAATATGTCAGTATTATCAATTTTATTATTAGAAGGATTAGGATTAATTGGAGCAGGCATTGGAGCAAGTATTGCAGCTATTGCTGCTGGTATTGGAATTGGAAACATCGGCAAAAGTGCTTTAGAATCCTTAGCTCGTCAACCCGAAGTAAGTGGCGATATTCGAATGAATATGATTATTACCGCTGCTTTTATTGAGGGAGTTGCCTTTTTTGCGATTGTTGTTTGTATGTTGATTGTATTCAAATAAGAAACAATAAATATACATTTCAATATTTAATAAATCTTTCAAACAGCATACATGTTGTTTGAAAGATTTTGAATGAAAAAATATTCTTATACATAAAATATAAAACAATATTATGGATCTTGTATTACCCGATGTCGGTTTAATATTTTGGATGACACTTGCATTTTTAATATTAGTGTTTATCCTCGGAAAATTTGGCTGGAAACCTATCTTAGGAATGTTAAAAAAACGCGAAGATACCATCGCCGAAGCACTAAACGAAGCCAACAAAACACGCGAAGAAATGAAACTGTTAAAAGCTGATAACGAGCTTTTATTAAAACAAGCGAAAGAAGAACGCGACAGTATCCTTTCCGAAGCCCGAAAAATAAGTCAAAAAATGTATGATGAGGCAAAAGAAAAAGCCAACCAAGAAGCTGATAACATCATTCAAAGTGCCAAAGAAGCCATACAATTTGAAAAAATGAAAGCAATGGTCGATATAAAAAATACCATAGCTGAACTTTCAGTAGATGTTGCCGAAAAAGTAATCATCCAAGAATTGAAAGACAAGCAAACACAAACTACTTACGTAAATCGACTATTAGAAGACATCAAATTAAATTAGTTCAAGCATGAAAGGAACGAAACTCGCAGGTCGCTACGCAAAAGCTTTTTTTGAATTTGCCCTTGAATTAAATCAAATTGAAGAAGTGTTTAAGGATATCAGCTTAATTAACAACGCATTTATTTCGTGTAACGAGCTAACAACCGTGATAAACTCACCCATTGTTCGTACCGATAAAAAACTAAGTATATTAAATGCTGTTTTTCAGAAACATGTTGCTGAAATCACATTACGATATCTTACGCTCATACTTAAAAAAAGACGCGAATTGCACATTAACACCATTTGTAACGAATTTATTAAACTATATAAAAGCTACAAAAACATCATTACGGTCGAAATTTTTAGCGCATCCGAATTAGAAAAAAATACGATAGAATCCATAAAAGATTCCATAAAAAAATATACTAATGCCGATGTGGAAACTATAGAACATATTCAACCTAAGTTAATTGGAGGAGTATCTTATAAATTCAACGATTATTATATAGATGCCAGTGTAAAAACACAATTAGCTAAGTTGAAAAAAGCACTTATGGACAAAAGCTACGAACCCAATTTTTAAAGAAGAATTAGAATACAAAAAAAAAGAAAAAAATGGCAGAAATAAAACCTTCAGAAATATCCGCAATTTTAAGACAAGAACTGTCGAACTACAATAACAATATAGAATTAGAAGAAACAGGCATTATTTTAGAAGTCGGCGATGGAATAGCACGCGTCTACGGTCTATCAAAAGCCCAAGCTGGAGAACTAATTTATTTTGAAAAAGATAATATTTACGGAATCGTATTAAACCTTGAAGACGACAACGTTGGAATTGTATTGCTTGGAGAAAGTAGACTGTTAAACGAAGGAGACATGTGTCGTCGTACTGGAAGAATTGCTTCAATTAATGTAGGAGAAAATATCTTTGGAAGAGTAATCAATACATTAGGAGAACCTATAGACGGGAAAGGCCCCATAGAAGGCGAAACCTACGAACTTCCTTTAGAGCGTAAAGCTCCAGGCGTAATCTTTAGACAACCCGTAAAAGAACCCCTACAAACTGGAATAAAAGCCATAGACGCAATGATTCCTATTGGAAGAGGACAAAGAGAGTTGATTATTGGCGACCGCCAGATTGGGAAAACAGCTATCGTAATTGACACCATTATAAATCAAAAAGAATTTTACGATAAAGGAGAACCCGTATACTGTATCTATGTAGCCATAGGACAAAAAGGTTCTACTGTAGCCAATATCGTTAAAACACTCACCGATCACGGAGCTATGGACTATACCGTTATTGTTGCTGCCAATGCTTCCGATCCCGCAGCCATGCAGTTTTATGCCCCCTACGCAGGGGCTGCCATAGGAGAATATTTCCGCGATACAGGTCGCCATGCACTTATCATTTATGACGACTTATCAAAACAAGCTGTCTCTTACCGCGAGGTATCTC
This sequence comes from Bacteroidales bacterium, assembly GCA_012518765.1. Taxonomy (GTDB): domain Bacteria; phylum Bacteroidota; class Bacteroidia; order Bacteroidales; family WCHB1-69; genus UBA5266. Next base: position 800 of record JAAYRN010000183.1, on the reverse strand, counting down.
TTTTACTTCGTCGACCCTCAGGACGTGAAGCTTATCCAGGAGATATTTTCTACTTACACTCACGCTTATTAGAAAGATCCGCAAAAATCATTGAATCAGACGAAATTGCACGTCAAATGAATGATATTCCAGATTGCTTAAAACCCATTATAAAAGGAGGCGGATCACTAACTGCACTCCCCATTATCGAGACACAAGCAGGAGACGTATCAGCCTATATTCCAACCAACGTAATTTCAATTACAGATGGACAAATTTTCCTTGAAACAGGATTGTTTAACGCAGGAATACGCCCCGCTATCAACGTAGGAATTTCAGTTTCACGCGTAGGAGGAAATGCTCAAATTAACTCCATGAAAAAAATTGCAGGAACTCTCAAACTCGACCAAGCTCAATACGAAGAATTACAAGCATTTGCTAAATTTGGTTCCGATGTTGACGCTGCAACCAAAGCCACCTTAGACAAGGGAGCAAGAAACGTTGAAATATTGAAACAACCTCAATACACACCCTACAAAGTAGAAAATCAAATCGCTATTATATATTGCGGAACCAACGGATTATTGCAAAGAGTCCCCATAGACCGCATCATCGATTTTGAAACCGAATATCTCTACCACCTTGAAAATAATCATGCAGACGTATTGCTCAAACTAAAACAAGGCGAACTAAATAAAGACATTACAGATACTCTTCACAAAGTTTGTGTCGACATAGCTAAAAAATACGAATAAAATACAAGGGATAAAGGAATAAAAATATGGCAAATCTAAAAGATATCAGAAACAGAATTAGTAGCG
>JAAYRN010000182.1 GCA_012518765.1 Bacteroidales bacterium | reverse complement strand
GTTGTAACTGCCCTTAGTTTACTCATGAATACAATCTTCTTTAAAAGGTATTCGTGAATGCTAAAGCATTTGAAGGGTAAAAACAACTTACTCACATAGCTTGATAACACTATGTTAGTTGTAACTGCCCTTAGTTTACTCATGAATATAATTTTCTTTAAAAAGTATTCGTGAATGCTAAAGCATTTGAAGGGTATAAACAACACGGCTTGGGGTTCTAAATTTTTAAACTTAGAACCCTTATAGTCAAATTCTTACAAAAACAAAAATCTAATAAAAAATGCTATAAAGCAAAGATATATATGGAGGCGTAGCTCCTCCTACCCCGCTTTTTTACAAAAACAAACACGCATCGCCATAGCTCAAAAAGCGGAAATTATGCTGGAGGGCGTAGGTATAAATATCTTTCCATTGGTCACCTACAAAAGCGGCTATTAATAGCAACAAAGTACTTTGTGGTTGGTGGAAGTTGGTAATAATTCCCTTAACAAGGCGTAGCTTATAACACTGTGGTACAATCATCAACTGTGTAGAAGCGTAGAAATAATCCAACTTATTTTTCTCCAAATAACCTAACAATGTTTGCAAGGCAATGCGTGGCGGAAGCTCGTTTACAGTCCAAGTTTGGTAAGCCTCCCACTGCGATAAGTGAAAACACGCATCATCTACGCATATACCCTCTTGTTGGTAGTGATAAAGTTTTACACCCATCCAATACAAACTTTCCAAGGAGCGTACCGTAGTAGTTCCTACGCACACTATGCGTTTGTCTAATATGTTTAATAAGTTTTCTATGTTTTGTTTGGTAAAAAACAAAGCCTCTTCGTGCATAGTATGTTTGTGTACAAACTCTTCACTAACAGGTTTAAACGTACCTGCTCCCACGTGTAAAGTAATGTATTCAAGGGGAATGTTTTTCTGTTTTAAGTCTTGTAAAATAGCCTCTGTAAAATGCAATCCCGCCGTAGGAGCTGCCACAGAACCTTTTTCGGTAGCATACACCGTTTGGTAGCGTTCTGCATCCTCGGGAACGGTAGAACGTTTAATATAAGGAGGTAAGGGAACTTTTCCCACAGCTTCTAACACCTCCGAAAAACTATAATGGGCAGGTGTCCACGAAAACATAACTCTATAAGTATTCCCTACTTCTTTTTGTAAACGCTTAGTTGTCAGAGTGATTTTTTCATTTCCTAAACTATGTTCCGTTATTAAATCCTCTTTAAAACGTTTGTTATTGCCAATCAGACATTCCCACACACAGTTTTCTGTAGCGGCAAGGGTTTTCTCGTGTAACAAATTAGGTTCCACAGGTTTTAAGCAAAATATTTCAATAAATGCTCCCGTAGGTTTTTGGAGCATCATTCGGGCGTGTATTACCTTGGTATTGTTAAACACCAAGGCAGTATCTTTGGGCAGGTAATGGGAAATATGTATAAAACTATCTTCGCTAATGTGTTGATTTTTAAAAATCAACAGTTTGGAATTTTCTCGCTGAGAATGAGGAAATAAAGCTATTTTTTCGGAGGGTAAATGATAATTAAAATCTTCTATTTTAATCTTTTCCAAAGACAACATTTTGCTTAATTTATGTGTTTTACTATCTCTTCTGTCGACACATCGTTCATACATTTAAAATGACCCAAAGGACATTGTTTGTATCCCAATTTACTACATGGACGACAGTAGAGTTCTTTATTTTCTATGATTACGTATTTATCCCTGTGTTTGGGCATATAGGGATACATTCCAAAAGCGGGAACTGTATTTCCCCATACACTCACAATTTTCTGCTGAAAAGCAGATGCAATGTGCATTAAACCAGTATCTCCCGTCAATATACACTCGGCTTGTTGCACACATACCGCCGATAGCGTTAAACTTAATTTTCCACACAAATTATACACTTTCTCTTTTAAATTAACTTGTAGAAACTCGGCAATAGTGTTATCGTTATGGTCTCCCAACAACACCAAGGGCAAATGAATTTCTTTACAAATAGACAACAGTTTATCTTGGGGTATTTGTTTGGTCTTGTGTTTACTACCCAACGCAACAGCCACATAGTTTGAGGGCAAACCTAAAGTCGAAAACTCTTGTTTTTCTGCATCGCTTATAAAGTAATCCAAACCCTCTCCATCGGAAGAAACATTTAGATGTTTTACAGCCTCAAAATACCTGTCAACCACATGAATATCGGGCATTAAATTAATTTTAAAATTTACCAATATCCATTTTTTGAGATTTATTTTGGGGAAACTTGTGCGAATAGCTCCCAATTTCCGACTGATTTTTCGGGAATAAAAATTACGCTGCAAATCGATTATATAATCAAATTGATTGTCAATCAGTTTTTCTAGAGATTTCTTATCCTTTTTATCAAATACATGTACATGGTCGATATAGGGATTATTTTTGAGTAAATCGGCATACATAGGCTTGCAAACATAATGTAATTCAACATCTTTCACCTGCTTAGCCAAACAACGCACTACGGGAGTTGTCAACACAATATCGCCTATGCTACTCAAGCGTATAATTAAGATTTTCAAGGCTATTAATAATAATAAATTTTATCTTCTTGTTTTGTTTTTGCTTTTTTCTCTATTTCAACCTTAGGCTCATTCAACATGTATATCAATCTAAATGACAATAAATTATGATACTGTCTACGTATGTAAGGATCAATAGGCACACCCTGATGTAAGAAAAATTTTCGCACACCTATGGGGAAAATACTGTACTCAAATCGGACGTTAAATTTCAACTGCTGCCATATTCGCATTCTCACATCCACCAACACACTCAATTCGTCTTTGGCAAACAAAGCATTTCGAGAGACTAACATTTTTTCTATTTTCTTTTTGCTTGGACTGATAATGGTCGAAACAGCATGTATATTTTCTTTATTCAATCCATTTTCTATTTCTTTTATCCATCCTAATCTATTGTAAGCCACACCCAATCCCAAAGACCATCCATTTTTATCCGTATAATTCAACACCAAAGGAATGGACACATAACTCATTTTTAAGTGATATTTCATATCAGGGTCGCATGGTATTTCGGGAGGACAGGTATCGCAAAAATTAATGCCTGTATAATTTTTTTCGCGTGAACCTTTCTGATTAAAAAGTATTTCCATACTTAAACCCCAATTTTTCTCATCGTCTCCTTTTCTAAAACTAAAAGGCAACAATACGCCCAAGCCCGCATTAGCACCCACTTTTCTATAGCCGTACAACTCATCTCCATCTACTTGGGTAAGACTTCCACCTACAATTAATTCTCCCTTAAAAACCTGAGAATATGAATATTGTACAAGTAAAAAACAAATTAAAACGAGTGTATATTTTTTCATTTTTTTGAAAATAAAATCATGTATAATAAACTAATATACAAACATTATATTGTTTTATACATTTTTTTTATGATATATTATGCAGAGAAAAAATAAAATTGTGTACTTTTGTCTTTGTATTTTAATCTCAACGGTATGCAAGAAAAAAAAATCGATTTACATTATAAAATCTATACTTCTGTAGCAGAATTAAAAGAGGAAGACCAACAACTTATTGACAAGGCAAAAAAAGCCAGTTTAAATGCCTATGCTCCTTATTCTCAATTTAGAGTAGGAACGGCTATTCTCTTAGATAATCAGGAAGTTATTACGGCAAACAACCAAGAAAACATTTCCTATCCCGAAGGTTTGTGTGCCGAACGCACGGCTCTTTTTTACACCTCAGCCAATTTCCCAAAAAACACCATAAAAACCATTGCCATAGTGGGAAATAACAGCCTAAAAACAACCGATAAACCCATTACTCCCTGCGGTGGCTGTCGGCAGGTAATGGCTGAATACGAAGGCAAACAACAAAGCAAAATAAGGGTATTAATGGCAGGTGTAGAAGGAAAAATAATAGAAGTAAACGGAATAGATAACTTACTGCCTTTTAGATTTGTAATGGATTAAACACTAAGTTTGTATAGGTTATTTTTTGAAAATAAAATATACCGCCAAAATTAAAAAAACAAAACCAATAATATGGTTGCTACGCAGGGTTTCTGTTTTGAAAAACAACAAAGAAAACACTACAAACACTACCAAAGTAATCACCTCTTGCAGCACCTTGAGTTCCACCAATTGAAAAGGACCTCCATTCCCCTCGTAACCTATACGATTAGCAGGTACTTGGAAAAAATATTCAAACAACGCCAAACCCCAACTAATAAAAATAATGGCTACCAAACCCAAGTTGGATAAAAACTTTATTTCGCCAAATTTCAAATGCCCATACCATGCCAACGTCATAAATATATTGGATATAACTAACAGACCTATAGTCATTAATACTTTCATCATAACATAGATATTAAAAAATATAATTTACAAAAATAAGCTAAAATTAGCAATAAAAGGCAAATAATTTCACTTTTTATCCACAACATATTTTCCAAAAGTCTTAGCCTTTTTTCGACAAAAGCCTAAAATAGGCTTGAAATCACGTTATTTTTATGTATTTTTGAACCTTGCGTGTTTCTACACGTTCTGTATATTTAACATTCTCTAAATCAATATATTTATAAGTGCAGTGAAGTTTAAAAGTCCTCAAGAAAATTACGAATCAAGCAAAAAAGCTGTAGGTTATATCTGTCGGGAAGACGCAAAACAAGAAGATTACGACAAAATGGGGTTTCGGTCTGGTTTAGAAGTTCATCAGCAATTAGCTGTGGATAGAAAATTATTTTGCCATTGCCCAACGGGCATTTACCAAAAGCCCAATGAATACGATGCCGAATTTCTAAGACACATGCGTCCTACCCTATCAGAATTAGGAACTTACGATGGAGCCGCATTGATGGAATATAAAACAAAGAAACAAATCACCTATCGTATTTCTACACAAACAGCTTGCACATACGAAATGGACGAAGCTGCTCCTTTTGCCATAAATCCCCAAGCACTTCAATACGCTTTGCGAATTGCTTTATTGTATAAATTCAACATTGCCAACGAAACACATATTATTCGCAAACAAATACTCGATGGCTCCTTCCCTACCGGATTTCGCCGCACGGCAATATTAGGAATCGATGGAGAAATTAAATTAGAAAACAAAAAAATAAAGCTCACACAAATCAACATAGAAGAAGACGCTTGCCGCGAAATTTCAGACATAAAACACAGTCGTATTTTCAGCACAGATAGATTAGGAACTCCTATGATAGAAATAGTTACATCGCCCGATATGAAAAGTCCACAAGAAACCATGGACGTATGTAACCACATTCGTTTTATGAACAGAAGTACCGAAGAAGTAAAAACAGGTATTGGCTCGGGACGACAAGATATAAATGTAAGTTGTACAGGAGGTTCACGCATAGAAATAAAAGGAGTAGCTCATACCAAATGGATTCCAAACCTAACACATAATGAATGTTTTAGACAATGGGCATTGTTGGCTATCAAAAATATTTTAAACCAGCGAACCAACAAAGAAAAATGGGAAATAAACAGCGTTAAACTCAATCCCTGCGATTTTAATTTTAACTATGCACCCCTTTGCGAAGCCATTGAACGAAAAGAAAAAATTCACGCTGTCAACCTACCTCATTTCAAAGGTATACTTTCTCATTTCACCCAACCCAACAAGACTTTTTATGACGAATATACCCATCGTTTGAAAGTAATAGCCTGCTTAGAAAGACCTAACATAATCACCAGCGAAGATATTAAAAATAAGATTGATACACAAATACTTGAGAAAATAAAAAACCAACTACAAGCTCAGGAAAATGACGCTCAACTTATTTTTTGGGCTCCCGATGCTGATGTAGAAATTGCCTTAGAAACTATAAAAGAACGCTCCCTCATGGCTTTCGATGGCGTACCCAGTGAAACCCGAAAAGCATGCCCCGATGGAACTACCATTTTTGAACGCATACAACCCGGAGTAGACCGCATGTATCCCGACACCGATACCTCTCCTATTCCAGTAGATAACAAATTAATAGAAAAATTATCTCAAGATTTACCCGATGAAATTCACCTGCGATACAAGGAACTAAAAAAACACAAAGTCCCCACAGATTGCTATCCTTATATATTCACACACAACTACATACCTATTATACGAAACATTTCAAACGAACTAAACTATGATTTTAAAACAATAAGCATCTTTTTTGGACATAAAATCAAGCACCTACACGGACAATACAAAAATATCCCTTTTGACATCCAGCGTATTTACGATTTATTTGCCTTTCTGAAAAATAAAAAATTAGACATAGGTATTGCATATTGCATGCTAAAGCAAATGTTTATACATCCCAAAATGGATTTTTGCTCTATTCTAAACACCTTGAATTTTAAGGAAATAAAAAAACAAGAAATCATAGATAGAATAAGTTTTATTCAAAAAAAGTTTAAACCAACTCGCTCTGAAACAAGCGATAAAGACAAAATCAACAGCATCATGGGACAATTGCGAAACATGGGAGTGGGTAATATTAATTTAAGTGAATTATCGGAACATATAACTATATAACACTTTTATAATCAACTATAAAACCTGTATAAAAGCATGAACGAAGACATATTTCAAGGTTATAAGGGAAAATCATTAGAAATTTTAAAAAAATACAATGCACACGTGTGGGACGATGCTGAAATAGAAACTATTTCAGGAAAATTTTCAGGAAAAATACTTCCCCGTGCCGAAAATACCGACAGTGTTCATATTGTACTAAAACTGCCTACAGGTTATAATTTAGGAATTAACATACACAATATCACTTCTATAAAAAGCACCAAAGTAGCACAACCTAATTTGAAAATAGAAAAGAAAAAAACACCCTATACCCAAGGTTTACCCAAAGTAAAACTCTTAGGAACAGGCGGTACCATAGCCTCCCGCTTAGACTATCGCACCGGAGCTGTTGTTCCCGCTTTTTCGCCCGATGAGCTTTATAGTGCCGTTCCTGAATTGGCTAATATTTGTAATTTAGAAACCGAAAAGGTGTTTGCTGTTTTTTCTGAAAACATGGGACACAAGCAATACATAGCCTTGGCACACAAAATAGAAGAAGAAGTAAAAAAAGGAGTAGACGGAATAGTCATCGCACACGGTACCGATACACTACATCATACCAGTGCGGCACTGACTTTTATGTGTCAAAATCTTCCCGTACCGGTGGTGTTGGTAGGTTCTCAGCGTTCCTCAGACCGCCCCAGTTCCGAGGCTGCCCTCAACCTCATGCACGCCACAACAGCCGCTGGGAAAGGAAACATAGCCGAAGTTTTGGTTTGCATGCTTGCAACTACTTCCGATACATACGGTTACCTGCATAAAGGTACGCGTGTTAGAAAAATGCACTCCTCTCGCCGCCAAACTTTTCGTACCATAGACGACACCCCCGTAGCCACAGTTACAGTAGATGGTGTACGTCCCATCAAGGAAAATTATCAGGTCAGACGAACCGATAAACAAATGAAAATTATACCCACTTTCGACGATAGGGTAAGTATTTTATATTTCTACCCCGGCATGAAACCCGATATTTTAGATTCGTTGGTGGATAAAGGTTATAAAGGAATTATTTGGATGGGTGCCGGTATGGGACACATTAATAAAGAAATGTACGAAGCTGTAGAAAGAGCTCATAAAGCAGGTATTCACCAATATATGACACTACAAACCATTTGGGGACACTCCAACATGCTCGTATACGACAGCGGAAGAGATGCTATGGCTAAGGGAATTATACCCTGCGAAAACATGTTGTCCGAAGTCGCTTTTGTAAAACTAAGCTGGGCGTTGGGACAAACACAAGACCCCGAAGAAGTAAAAAAAATAATGCTCACCCCCATCAACGACGAAATCACACTGCGTGAACCCTATAACGGCTTTTTGGTACAACAAGGTGAAGAATAAAAAAATTGCTCATTGAGCGGAGTCGAAATGAACAACAATACAAATAAAACAAAATAACAAGGCGTTTCGGCTACGCTCAACAACCCAAAAAGAAAACTGTTCATTGAGCGAAGTCGAAATGAGCAACAAAATAAAAACAACTACCACCAAGACAAATTTCAAAACATTATGTAGCATTTTGTAAAGACAATCGCTAATAAACAGAATAAAATTGTACCTTTGCAAATAAATTCAAAGATAATGTACGAAATAGCAGAAGATGCATTAAATATGGTAGAAGAGCCCAATCTTGGAGTTAGAGAAGAATATTTGCGTCATAAAAACACCTTACTTTTTCACGGAGATATACTTAATAAAAAACTCTTTGATAAGCAATTTATCGACTTAATAGTAACCTCTCCTCCTTACAACGTAGGCATTGACTATAATTCAAACAATGATGAATTAAGCTACGGGCAATATCTTGCTTTTTCTGAACAATGGATGAAGAATTGTTATGATTGGAGCAAAACGCAAGCAAGATTTTGCTTAAATATTCCATTAGACAAAAATAAAGGCGGACATAGGGCGGTTGGTGCAGACTTGACTAAAATTGCACAAAAAGTCGGATGGAAATATAAAACAACAATTATTTGGAACGAAGGTAATATATCAAGAAGAACGGCTTGGGGTTCTTGGAAGTCAGCATCAGCACCAGTTGTAATTGCACCGGTTGAACTAATTGTAGTACTCTATAAAGATGAATGGAAAAAAACAAATGGAAGTAAAATTTCAGATGTTACAGGAGATGAATTTAAAAATTGGACACAGGGTGTTTGGGTTTTTAACGGTGAGAGCAAAAAACGAATTGGACACCCGGCACCATTCCCCAAGGAACTGCCTTATAGATGTATAAAGTTGTTTAGTTACCAAAATGATTTGGTATTCGACCCATTTGTTGGAAGTGGAACAACCTTGTTAGTTGCTCAAAATCTTGAAAGAAAAGCAATAGGAACTGAATTAGACAGTGATTATTGCGAGCTTGCTAAAATCAGAATATTAAAAGAAACAGGAACTTTAAATTTCGAATAAAATGGCAAGAAAAATATCGCAACTTGATTTAATCAAAGAATTTTTCACTAACAATCCATTAAGAGATATATCACACCCAGAAGTAGTTGATTGGGTTGTAGAAGAATATCGTAAAAGAACAGGTCAAGTTTTTAGAGACCCCGACAGAGGAATACGCTCTTTATCACAAAGAGGATTTCTGATAAAGGTTTCAAAAGGCGTTTATCGTTACGACCCAGAATATGTTCATAATAGAGAATTAGAAGACTTCACACCGGCTCAGAAACAAGAAATTTTAGAAAGAGATAATTACAAATGTGTAATTTGCGGCAAAGGCAAACAAGATGGAATTGAACTACATGTTGACCATATAAAAGCAAAAGACTTAGGCGGTAAAGCAACTATTGAAAATGGACAAACCTTGTGTGCTCAACACAACTTCCTAAAAAAGAACTTCAAACAAACAGAAACAGGAAAGAAAATGTTTATCCGATTATACCAACTTGCTAAAAGCCAAAAAGACGAAAGATTACAAAAATTCTGTGCTGAAATATTAGAAGTCTTTGAGAAAAACAACATAAACGGACATATAGAATGGAAAAGATAAAACACATTCTAATAATTACAAAAAAGGCGTTTCGACTACGCTCAACGCCCAAAGAAAAAAACATACGGTTTCAATACACTTGATTTTCTTTGATGTAATATAGTTTGAATGTATTATTTAAACTAAGGTTCTTAATGATATAATAATTTTATGTATCTTTGCAATCATTATTTATAAAACTTAACTATCTAAGTT
>JAAYRN010000181.1 GCA_012518765.1 Bacteroidales bacterium | reverse complement strand
TAACCGCTTTGTCATCTTTGTTTTATTATAAAAAAGTGCAGTTGTCAGCTTCAATTATCCATACGTATGTGTTTGATTTATCTAAAAAAACACCATTTAAAAAACATATAAACAAATGGAGTCCTTTTTTGCAAGTTTCTTATAAGCCTATAAATAAGGAAGATATGTACATAAAGGCTTTTGTTAAACATAGTTTTCGTTTGCCCAGTTTCAACGACATGTATTATCAATTGGTGGGCAATGTTAATTTACTCCCCGAAAATGCCCTGCAATCTAATTTAAGTGTTTCTTATTCAAAATATATCCATCGCGTTCTTCCTTATGTATCTGTTTCAACTGATGTGTATTACAATCGTGTAAAGGACAAAATAGTGGCTATTCCCAATAAAAATTTATTTGTTTGGTCTATGATTAATGTAGGAGAAGTTTCTATTTTTGGAGTAGATATGCGTTTGTCGTCAGAGTGGGAAATGATTCCTCAGTTAAGTTTGGAAACAACTGTAAATTATACCTTTCAGCAAGCAATAGACATTAGCAACCCAAGTAGTAAGGTGTATAAACATCAAATTCCTTATACTCCCAAACATGTTTTGTCGGGAATAGTAGCTTGTCATACGAAATGGATAAATGTTTCATATACATTACTTTATGCTGGGAAAAGATATGTGCTAACACACAATACACCTGAAAATTTATTAGAATCTTATGTTGACCATGGGATTTCGATTTATCGTGGTTTTTCAATTAAAAAAACAGATTTATATTTACATTTTGACATACTTAATATAGCTAACTCTCACTACGAAGTGGTAAAAAGCTATCCCATGGTGGGTAGACAATTTCAAGGAAAAATAACTTATAAGTTTTAATAATCAATAAATTACAAAAAAATGAAAAAAATTATTATAATGACTGTTTTGTTTGCTTGTGTAAACTTTACAGTAGAGGCACAAAACAAGGAAATTAAGTATCAAAAGTCAAACGATATTTCTTTAGATGACATTAAATTCTGGGTAGGCGAAGGCAAACACAAGGCTATTTTTGTTGTCAATTGGTGCAGTCCTGAAATAGCTTTTGCTTGGGGCTATCAGTTTGATAATGACAGTGTATTGGTTCAAGATATGATGAACGATATTCAACATGCAGATACACGTTTTAATTATGTTGATGGAGGTGGTTTTGTAACCGACATTACGTACAAAGATGAAACTTATGATTTAGGCTTGGTTGGCGATTATTGGATGTATAATGTTAACGAAGGCAGCGCTATAGGAATTAACTCCCAATATATTTATCCTACGGATATAGTTGAATTTGGCGATGAATCTTGCGGTACTTCCGATTCCAATTGGGTGTATACATGGAATACAGATATTACTCCTGTATTGCCTTTAAAAACAAATAGTCGTATTTCTTTAGATGACATTAAATTCTGGGTAGGCGAAGGCAAACACAAGGCTATTTTTGTTGTCAATTGGTGTAGTCCTGAAATGGCTTTTGCTTGGGGCTATCAGTTTGACAATGACAGTGTATTGGTGCAAGATATGATGAACGATATTCAACATGCAGATACACGTTTTGATTACGTTGATGGCGGTGGCTATGTAACCGATATTACGTACAAAGATGCAACCTATGATTTGAAATTAGTAGGAGATTATTGGATGTATAACATCAACGAAGGCAGTGCCATGGGTATTAATACTCAATATTTTTATCCTACGGATATAGTTGAATTTGGCGATGAATCTTGTGGAATTTCCGATTCTAATTGGATTTACACATGGAATACAGCTATTACTCCTGTATCGTCTCCAACAAATCGTATATCGGAACAAAGTAATTATACGCAAAGTTTTTTTGTTTCCATATATCCTAATCCTTGTAATGATTTGATAAATATTGATTTGGAAAATATAAATGAATCAATATCTATCTCTATTTTTGATTTAAAGGGAATGATATTTTATAAAAATGAAATGTTAATTTCAGGAAATACAAAACAGACAATTTCTACTGAAAATTTATCACAAGGTATTTATTTTATTCGATTTCAAGGCAAATCGGTAAATAAAGTAAGCAAAATAATAGTTTATTAAGAATGAAGAAAATATTGTTGTTTTATTTGTTTTTACTACCCTTTGTATCATTTTCTCAATTTGATGGTATAGTAGGTAGCGAGGGTTGTAAAGCCATACATTGCAACGACAAACGCATTATTTCTTGGGCTGATTCTTGTGAAATATTCAGGGGTTATCAGGACACTAACAAGCCTCAAAACGGAAGGGTGAGCTATGGAGATGAAAGCAATGCAGTGGGTGTTGTAAGCGACTCAAACACAGTCGATGTTGTAAGTTTAGGAGATGGAGGTGTAGCTATTTTAAAATTCACAACACCCATAGTCAATGGTGAGGGTGCTGATTTTGTAGTATTTGAAAATGCAATCAATGATGTATTTCTTGAGCTTGCTTTTGTTGAAGTAAGCTCAGATGGAATACATTACGCTCGTTTTCCGGCAACATCTTATACTCCCACAGACAAGCAAATAGGTAGTTTTGGGAGTATAGATGCTACGCATATTAATAATTTGGCTGGAAAATACAGAGTAGGTTGGGGGACACCCTTCGATTTGAGCGAAATAGAAGGAGCAGAAAATGTTGATGTTAATAATATCACTTACGTAAAAATAATAGATGTAATAGGCTGTATAGATAGTGCTTATGCAAGCTACGATGCGGAGGGAAGAATCATAAACGACCCTTATCCAACCGATTTTGCTTCGGGAGGTTTTGATTTAGCGGGAGTTGGGGTTATACATAATACATTTACAAATATAAAAGAATCTGAAAATATATTATGTAGCGTATTTCCCAATCCATGTAGTGATTATATGTACGTAAGTGGAGAAATTATGGATATTTGTATTTATAATACCATGGGAAGCAAAATATTACATGAAAATAAATTAGACGAACCGCATCAAATCAACCTATCTCATTTGCCTAAGGGATTGTATATCGTTGGTTTACGTACAATGAAAGGAGATAAAAAGTTTGTAAAAATAATCAAATCATTCTAATTATGTATAGTAAAAATAATT
>JAAYRN010000180.1 GCA_012518765.1 Bacteroidales bacterium | reverse complement strand
TATGAATAGCATTTCCTTGTAAAATTAATATCGTTTGGTGAATAGGCAAATTCAAAGATTCTTTGCTTTCGTTTATAGGTGGCTTACAAACAGATGGAATGTTTCTTACAACTTTTACGTCTTTGTTATACTCTATTTTATACTGCTCTGCTATGGATTGCGAAACGGTAATTATATGTTCTAATTTAGGAAAACACCATTTTTCTATTCGTTTCCATACATTGCGAACGAAAGCCCTGTCTTTTAATTCCAATATTCCACAAAAATACTCATGGCTATCGTATACAATTTTTTTGTTTCGTAACTTGCTTACCAAAACATTGGGCAATAGAGTATCTAAATCATTAGCTACTAACACATCACATTTTTGAAAACATAAATAAAAAAACAACCTTAGATTGTATTCTGCATAAAATAAAAAACCTTTTCTAAAAATTAAACGCAAGCGTTTGGTTTGATAAGTTCTTTCGGTCAGCAAAGGAGAATCCCTATAACAGCGTCCTACCAACAATACTTCATAATCCATAGTCAGCAAAGAGCGACATACCTTATCCACTCTGGGGTCTGTGTACAAATCATTTGTAACCGAAAGAATGGCTTTTTTTTTCATGGTATTAAGCTCTACCGTGGCAGTTTTTATATTTTTTGCCACTTCCACACGGACATGGCTCGTTGCGTCCTACTTTTTTTTCCGCTTTTATTGGCTGGGTTACTTCGGGCTGCGATGTTTGCTGAGCCGCAACCTCTTCTCTACCTGTTTTTAATCTTTTATTATCGGAGGATGGCAACTGGGCTTCTTTTACATTTTGTGGTTCGCTTATGGGAATTTGTCCATTGTTTAAAAACGAAACCACATCTTTATACACATCGGTCAACATTCTTGAAAATAAATCATAAGATTCAAACTTATAAATCAACAATGGGTCTTTTTGTTCATAAGAAGCTGTTTGTACCGACTGTTTCAAGTCGTCCATTTCACGCAAATGTTCTTTCCAAGCATCGTCAATAATGGCAAGCGTAAGGTTTTTTTCAATCGTAAGTGCCACTTCTCTGGCTCCATGCTCAACACTTCGTTGTAAATTTACTATGATTTGAAGTGTTTTTTTCCCATCGGTGAGCGGAATGGCTATATTTTCGTATCGGTTTCCTTCTCGTTCAAACACCGACTCTATGATAGGCATTACCTTTTCCGAAATTTTCAATATGCGATTTTTATAGTTTGAGTAAGATAAATCGTATAATTGGTCGGCTATTATATCTTCTTTTTCTTGGTAAAATTCTTTTTCTTCAATCGGGCTTTCGCATGCCAATATAGAAATAGTAGCTCTATGGAAACCCTCAAAATCACGATTTTCCTGATAACTTGATGCTATATGGAGGCAAATATTTCTATACATTTCGGCGATATCCAACTCCAAACGGTCGCCATACAGTGCATTTCTACGTTTTTTGTAAATACTTTCACGCTGTTTACTCATCACATCGTCATACTCTAACAGACGTTTACGTATACCAAAATTATTTTCTTCTACTTTTTTCTGAGCACGTTCTATGGAATTTGAAATCATATTATGCTGAATAACTTCACCTTCTTTAAATCCAAGACGATCCATAACCTTAGAAATGCGGTCGGAACCAAACAAACGCATTAAATCATCTTCTAAGGAAACAAAAAATTGAGAAGAACCCGAGTCTCCTTGTCGTCCAGCGCGTCCACGTAACTGTCTATCCACGCGGCGTGAATCGTGGCGTTCGGTTCCAATAATGGCTAATCCACCCAAATCTTTTACCTTAGGTGCTAATTTAATGTCGGTTCCACGTCCTGCCATGTTGGTTGCTATGGTAACAGCACCCAATTGACCTGCTTCGGCAACAATATCGGCTTCTTTTTTATGCAATTTAGCATTCAGAACATTGTGTTTTATTTTTCGAGTAACTAAAATTTTTGATAATAATTCCGAAGTTTCAACCGATGTAGTTCCTACTAATATAGGTCTTCCCTGCTTGTTTAAATCTATAATTTCATCTACTATTGCTGCGTATTTTTCTCGTTTTGTTTTGTATACCAAATCATTTCTATCTTCCCTGATAATTGGTTTATTGGTAGGTATGGTAACCACATCTAATTTATAGATATTCCAAAATTCACCCGCTTCGGTTTCAGCCGTACCTGTCATACCTGCCAATTTACGATACATCCTGAAATAATTTTGCAAGGTAATGGTTGCATAAGTTTGTGTTGCGGCTTCTACTTTTACATTTTCCTTAGCCTCAATAGCTTGATGTAATCCATCGCTATAGCGACGACCTTCCATGATACGTCCCGTTTGCTCGTCAACTATTTTGACCTTGTTATCTAAGATCACATACTCAACATCTCGCTCAAACATAGTGTATGCTTTCATAAGTTGCTGTATGGTATGAATCCGCTCCGAGGCAATGGAAAAATTACGATAAATTTCATTTTTTCGTTCTGTTTTTTCCTCTTCCGTTAAATTTGATCTTTCGAGTTCGGCTACTTCACTACCCACATCGGGAATGATAAAAAATTTGGCTTCTTCGGCGTTAGAGGCAACTAAATCAATACCTTTATCCTTAATATCTACTGAGTTTAATTTTTCTTCTATTACAAAATACAACTCATCATCGATAATGTGCATGTGCTTGTTTTGTTCTGCCATGTAAAAACTTTCTGTTTTCAATAGCAATTGCTTCATTCCATGCTCACTTAGCATTTTTATAAGGGCTTTATGTTTGGGTAAAGCACGATGAGCACGCAACAATAGTTTCGCTCCTTCTTCTTCATTTTTAGGGTCTGATTTATCGTTAATCAAACGCCTTGCTTCCGACAGTAAATTGTTAACTAATTGACG
>JAAYRN010000179.1 GCA_012518765.1 Bacteroidales bacterium | reverse complement strand
CATTTAAAAAATTACAATAAAATAAATGATGGAAAATAAAAAAATGCGTCTTTGTATTTGCGGAGGAGGTGGATTGGGACATACAATCGCTGGAATTGTTGGCGAAAATCAACAGTATGAGGTTAATGTATTAACTGGGAAGCCTGAACTGTGGAACAAAGAAATACAAGTTTTAGATTGTAATAACAAGACTATAAAAGCAACATTACATAAAATATCTTCTGACCCTCAGGATGTAATACCCCAAAGCGATGTAGTATTGTTTTGTTTGCCCGGTTTTATGATGGAAGAAACATTGACAAAAATCAAACCTTATTTAACTTCCTCACACCGTGTGGGAACCGTAGTCTCGAGTACGGGTTTTTTTCTACAAGCCTTTAAAATTCTTCCGTCAAATGTGGGCTTGTTTGGTTTTTTACGAGTGCCTTTTATCGCTCGTGTGAATGAGTATGGGAAATCGGCTTTTTTGTTGGGCTATAAAAATAAATTACAATTAGCCACGAAAAATATAAATCAAGAAACAGAGTTTTTAACATTGTTAGAGTCTGCGTTTCAAACTCCTATAGAGAAATATAGAAATTTTTGGGAAGTAACTTTATCTAATAGTAACCCCATTTTACACCCAGCCAGATTGTATAGTTTGTTTAAAGATTACGACCGTAAGCAAACCTATACAAAACATTTTTTGTTTTACGAAGAATGGGACGATGAATCCTCGGATTTGCTCATACAATGCGACAATGAATTTCAGCAAATAGTTGAGAAACTACCTATTAGAAACCATATTATTCCTCCTATTTTGGAGTATTACGAAAGTTTTGATCCGCCTTCGCTAACTCGAAAAATACGCTCAATCAAGGCGTTTAAAGGATTAAAAGCTCCTATGATACAAAAAGATAATACATTTATACCCGATTTTAATAATCGTTATTTTACCGAGGATTTTCCCTATGGTTTAGTAATTTTAAAATCCATAGCCGAAAATGTAGGAGTTGCTACCCCAACGATAGATAAAATTTTATTGTGGGGACAACGCATGATGAATAAAGAGTATTTAAAAAACAGCTTGCTGATAGGGAAAGATATACAATCAACAGCTTATGTAAGTCGCGATGAATTTTCAAACATAATTCATACATAAAATGGAGGGAAACAACATACATACATTTAATGCAGAGGGAACAACATTGCGAAAAACACAACTTCGTATGTTAGAAATATTGAAAGAGGTAGATAGAGTATGTAAAAAATATAATATACCCTATTGGTTAGACAGCGGCACCTTGATAGGAGCGGTTAGGCATCAGGGTTTTATCCCTTGGGATGACGATTTGGACATACAAATGCTTCGTCCTGATTTTAAGCGATTTATCAACATATTTCCAAGAGAATGTAGCCAAGACTTTGTATTGCAAACCAATAAAACAGATAGAAACTATATGGCTCCTTACGCAAAAGTAAGGGATGTTCATTCTTGTATTTCGGAAAATAATGACAAATTAGACACCCATTATACATACAAAGGTTTGTATATAGATATTTTTCTCTTAGAGCCTTCTGTAGAAAAATTGGCTGTTTTGGGGAGGAAATTTCAAGTGGTAGTGTATTATTTCAGTGTGTTTAAAACTGATAAATATAAACTAAAAACTTGTTTTGCTAATTTTGTACGATGGATTGTGTATAACATTGTATTTAGATGTTTTAGATTATTTGCAAAGATGATTGGAAGTAAGCATTTATACCATACGTATGGTTCTGGATTTTTAAAATACCGTATAAAAGAAGAAATTTTTCCGTTGTTGGAACTTGATTTTGAAGGAGAAAAATTTCCTGCACCTCACGATTACGATTCTTTTTTACGCAGAATTTACGGAGATTATATGCAATTGCCCGATTTGAACACAGTTAAAAATCATATTAATAAAGTTGAATTTTATATAGAATGAAAAAAATATTACTTGTATTTGGAACACGTCCTGAAGCCATTAGAATGGCACCGTTGGTAAAAGAATTACAACTACACCCCGATAAATTTCAAACCATGGTTTGCGTAACAGGACAACACCGCGAAATGTTAGATCAAGTATTGAAAATATTTGATGTTGAACCAGATTTTGATTTAAATATTATGAAACGAGGTCAAGATTTGTACGATATTACTACCCTTATTTTAAACGGTTTGAAAGGTGTTTTGCAACAAAATCACCCTGATATGGTGCTTGTACACGGCGATACTACCACATCGACTGCTGCAGCATTGGCATCGTTTTATATGCAAATACCTGTAGGACATATAGAAGCAGGTTTGAGAACCTACGACATATATAGCCCTTATCCCGAAGAAATGAATCGTCAAATAACTTCCAAAATAGCAACCTATCATTTTGCACCCACAGCCTTGAGTAAACAAAATTTAATAGAAGAAAAAGTTCCTGAAAATCAAATCGTTCAAACAGGAAATACGGTCATTGATGCTTTGTATAGGGTAGTTGATAAGATAAAAAAACAAACAGAAATTCAGGCTGAAATTCATCAGACATTGAAAACTAAAGGTTACGATACAAGTCGTTTGGAGCAAGGGAAAAAAATGGTTTTGATAACAGGGCATAGGAGAGAAAATTTTGGTGATGGATTTATTCACATTTGTAAAGCCATAAAAACCCTGACAACTTCTTATCCCGACATAGATTTTATATATCCCATGCACCTCAACCCCAATGTTAGACAGCCTATTAATGAAATATTTGGCGAAGCCGTTATTCCCAATATGTTTTTTATCGAACCTTTGGAGTATTTGAGCTTTGTGTATTTAATGGAAAAAAGCACCTTGATACTAACAGATAGTGGTGGCATACAGGAAGAAGCACCCAGTTTGGGAAAACCTGTTTTGGTGATGCGAGATGTAACAGAACGCCCCGAAGCCGTAGAAGCAGGAACGGTTAAATTGGTTGGAACCTGCTACGATACAATTGTAAATGAAGTTTCAGAGCTATTAGATAACAAATTATTATACAATAAAATGAGCCAAGCTATCAATCCTTATGGAGATGGAAAGGCTTGTAAACGAATTGTAAAAGCACTGTTGGAAATACAATAAAACCTCTACATGGAACATAAAAGTAAAAAAATATTATTTATCGCTCCGGCTTCTTTTCCCATTATGGGAGCCGAATCCATTGTAAATGTTAAACTTCTGAAAGCCTTGACAGAGGAGGGTTATCAAATAGATGTTATTTCAAAGGATATGAAATGGGCAAACTATCCTTATCAGCAAATGGATGAGTTTGGAATATCTCTTCACAGTTTGACTGTAGTAGGAGTGGATAATAAATTGACAATCAAAACTATTTTTTATCATATACTTACATTTTTTACTTTTGGTGTTGTATTTAAAGGAGCTCATTGGGCATACTTAGCCCTCAAAAAAGCCAAACGATTAGTAAAACAAGAATCTTACGATTATATATTAACCAAAAATGCTCCCGCTGAATTAATAGGCTATTATATAAAGAAAAAACACGGATTAAAATGGATTGCTACATGGAACGATCCATATCCCACTGAAAAATATCCTGAACCTTACGGAAAGGGAGTAGATGCAGAGGTTTTTTGGGGAAGTAAACGATTGATACCCATTATGAATACCTATCCCGATATACATGTGTTTCCTTCAAATCGCTTGAGAGATTATATGTTGAAATACTTAAAAGTAACTATAGAAAAAACACGTATCATCCCTCATGTTGCTTTGTTAGATACTTGTTCAAAAACAGAACAAAATAATGATAAACTGAAACTTATACACACAGGAAATGTATCTCATCCACGCAATCCAGAGCCGTTTTTACATGCTTTACATCTTTTCTATAGCGAGCATCAAGATTTAGATATGGAAGTTGCCTTTATGGGTGTTTTGCCCGAAAACTTTACGAAATTATTGGAAAAATATGAGTTAAAAGAAAAGATAAAACACTTACCTGCTGTCGAGTATACGAAAAGTTTAGAAATAGTTAAAACCTACGATGTGAGTGTGATTATAGAAGCTCCTTGTCAGGAAGGAATATTTTTACCAACCAAAGTAAGTGATTATATGCAATGTAGAAAACAAATATTTGCTATTAGTCCAGCGGTAGGCGTATTACACGATTTATATCAAGAAGGACATATCCGATATTTTGCCGATTGTACTCAAGTAGAGGCAATCAAAGCAACATTAAACCTTATTTACAATGATTTTAAAAACGGGAACTTGTCCATTGTTCCTCCTATAAAACAAGAATATACAGCAAAAGAGGTCGTTAACATATACAATCAGTTTTAACAAAAGAATGGCAATTTATTTCATAACCATATTATTGTGTTTTATATCGGGAATCAGTAAGCAACTGAAAGACAATAAAACATGGCTTTTTATCATGCTTGCCTATCTTTGTGTGTTTTTGTGTTTTAGTTACATGCCCGGCTCCGATTGGAGAAGCTATGAAATTATGTACAATGAAATAGATATATATGCCTTATTTTCAACCTGTAAAGTTGAACCAGGTTATTATGTATACATGTATCCTTTCAAATTACTGCAAGTTGATTTTTGGCATTTTTACATATTCACCAAAGTTGTTGTTTTTATTTTATTGGTAAATGTACTTATTAAATATTCTGAGGATTATATATTTATATCTTTAATGTTTTTTGTGGCATGGTATGGCTTGTATTTATTTATCGATAATCCTATGCGAAACCTAATAGCCGTGGCTATTTGTACCACAGGGATTAAATACTTATTAGAACGAAATTTTTGGATGTATTTCTTGTTTGTAGGAATTGCAATAACGTTTCATATTTCAGCCATTATTATGCTACCCGTTTATTTTTATTTTACCAAACGAGTTCCTTCTAAAGTTCACATTCTCATATTTGTACTTGTTTATACCGTATTTGCTACTCCCGAGTTTTTTTGGACTATACTTTCGAAGGTTTTTGGCTGGGTACCTTATGTATCTCGAAAAATAGAATCCTACACCATAAGCAACGAGGGAAGGTTTCTTTCATTGGGAACCATTATACATGTTCTGTTTTTTGGACTTTTAATGTTTTACCGCAAACGAATTGAGTTACTGAAAAATGGAGTGCTACTGTTCAATGCAGCAATTATGTATTTATTGTTTTATAGAATAGCCATAACCATAGAGATTTTTGGAAGAATGCTGTATTATTTCTGTGTGTTTTATACGGTTGTAATAGTCGCTCTTATAACAATTTTTGAATACAAATCCCGTATCATGTATATAATATATTTGTTGTTATTATCATTAATTTCGACAGCTCGAGTTTTCGACGATTTTAGGTATGTGCCTTATACTAATTACATACCTTATTTTGTAAAAGGAAAATATCCCAGTTTTGAGGAACGAACCACTTATAACTATCAACACAGCCCCTATCATAAAGAAAATAAATAATTAAAATACTATCAATTATGCAAATAAGTGTTGTTGTACCTACATATAAACCTGAAAGCTACATATATGAATGCTTACTGTCTTTGAAAAATCAAGACTTATCGCACGATTTATTTGAAATTATTTTGGTGTTAAATGGTATTCAACAACCTTACCAAAAAGAAATAGAACTTTTTATACAAGAAAATTTACAAGAAACAATACATACTAAATTGATTTATAGTAAACAAGCGGGAGTGTCAAATGCAAGAAACAAGGGAATAGAAGCAGCCAAAGGAGACTATATTGCTTTTGTAGACGACGACGACATAATAGCCCCAAATTATTTATCTATTTTATTGAAAATGAGTAGTGAAAACTCAATTGCTGTTTCTAATGTGAAAACTTTTTATGAAAAATTAGGAGACGGGGGCGATGATTATATAACTCAAAGTTTTACTAAAAATAAAGACACATCTTCACAGAATATTTTTAAATTAAGATCTTTCCTTTCATCGAGTTGTGCAAAAATAATCAGTAAAGAGATTATTCAACATAGGCGTTTCGATGAGCGTTTTGCCATAGGAGAAGATTCTTTGTTTATGTTTAGTATTTCCGATAAGATTAAAAAAATTTATTTGGTCAATACAACATATTACCGCCGAATTCGTCCAAAGTCAGCCTCTCGATTGCAAAAAGCAATGAGCATGAAAATGATAAATACTTTTAAATTACTCTGTTCTTATACGAAAGTTTACATAAAAGATATACGTAATTATAATTTTTTGTTATACGCATCGCGTGTAGTGGCTATAATCATACAAATGTTTAAATAATGCTATATACAATGATAACTGTAATTTGTCCTACATATAATGAAGAAACATACATAGCTAATTGCTTAGAAGCTATTATTCAATCCGATTATCCCAAAGAAAATATGGAGGTTTTATTTGTCGATGGGATGAGTTCTGATAAAACTAGAGATATTATTTTAAGTTACTCCAAAGAGCATAATTATATTAAACTTTTATCTAATCCACATAAAACCGTTCCTTATGCTATGAATCAGGGAATCAAGGAAGCGAAAGGAGAAGTTATTATTCGAATAGATGCTCATTCGGACTATCCTCCGAATTATTTTCCTGCTTTAGTAAGGTATCTTAAGGAGTTAAATGCTGATAATGTAGGTGGTGTATGGAATACAGATGTATTCCATAAAAACAAAAAAACCTTAGCTATCAAAGAGGTACTTGCCAATAAATTTGGAGTGGGCAATTCTTATTTTCGCATAGGCACAGATAAAATTATGGAAGTTGATACTGTCCCTTTTGGTTGCTATAAAAAAGATGTGTTTGAGCGTTTTGGCTTGTACGACACACGTTTAACTCGAAATCAAGACATAGAATTGAACCGAAGAATCAAACGCGGAGGCGGCAAGATATTTTTAATCCCCGACATTTATTGTACCTATTACGCCCGAGAAACCTGGAAAGCCATTATGAAAAATAATTTCCAAAATGGGAAATGGAATGTGCTTACTCTATCGTATACAAAGGCATTTGACACCTTATCCATAAGGCATTTTGTCCCTTTAATTTTTGTGTTATCTTTGATTTTACCTGCTTTGCTGGCTATAATTAACCTGAAATTTATATACATAGCCATAGCGAGTTTGTTTGCCTATTTGCTATTAATAACGTACGTTTCCATTTCCTTAGCCATTCAGAAAAAAGGGAATATACTATACTTACTAATTACATTTTTCGCCCTACACCTATCCTATGGAATAGGCTCTTTGGTAGGGATAATTACATCTCTTTTTGGTGGCAAAAAAAATTAATCTACTTTTAAAGCCAAACCATATCCTCCTATGCTTCCATCGGGGTCTGTAGAAAAATATATCATCATTTCATTGGGCAATAAAACCAAATAAGCTGATGTTTGCCAAGGTGTTCCATCTTCATCTATAGTTAGTACTACTTTGAAAATATTGTTTAAACTTGAAATTCTCTCAAAAGAATTTATTGTTGTTCCTTCTTGCGAAGATTCATAGAAAGTTCCATCATTGTATTTTTCATAAAAAACAACATCTTTTCCACTTGCTGGAACAGAAAAATAACCTGCCGATACCCCTGCATGTGTAGTTATTGTAAGCATTTTATATGTGCCTGCAATTTGACTTTGTGAAACAGCTACAGAAGGATATTCAACACCCACAGAAAAGCCCCAACCTGGACCGTTGTCCATTACAAATAATTTTCCAGGGTATATACTTCCAATAGCAGAATAGCCATCAGATTCAACAAATTCTAATCTGGATTTATTTCTTTCGACGAAGCTGATACTTCCACTACCCATACCTGCAAAATTAACAGAGTTAAAATCGGAATTAGCAAATTCCTATGTGTAGGTTCCATTATCGAAAATTTCATAACCACCTAAGAAGGTATTAGGGTCTTTTTCTGAATCATCAAAGTTGAGAAACAAATACTTAGCTACAAAGTCGCTCATGGTATAGTTGTTTTGTTCATGAATATCGGATGAAACTCCAAAGCAAATTTTATTAAGGGTGTTACCCAGAGGGATAGAGCTAATTACAGCTACACCTGGGAGTTCAATAGTGTAGTGTGTTTTTCCTGAAATTGTAGTTTCAAACACACCGCTTAATTTAGGATTGGAAGATAATTTTAACGTACCACTACCTGATTCGTTAGTGGTTTCGTTTATGAAACTGTAAGTGAAATTATTTCTATCAATCGTTAGTGAAATAATGTTTCCATCACTGGCTGCTGTAAAATAGTGATGAACACTTGTTTGCGTCCCATTGGTGTCGTTATTGTTACCGTCTCCATTTTCGTTGTCGGGCTCTTTATCGCAACTGATAAATGCCATGCTTGCTATAAAAATAGAAGCTAAAATAAAATAAATGTTTCGTTTCATAATGCTTTATTTTTTTTGGTAGGTTCTAAAAAATATTTTTTTAGCCAATTCAATAGGCTACTGTTCCTTATCAAGATTGTAGAACCTATTATCAATCTTTTAGAATACTGGGGCAAAGTTATAATTATTTTTTTGATAAATCAACTTAAAATAAAGATTTCTTAACATAATTCAATAAAATATTTTATTCAATTGATAGTTACATTTTTCAAGTAAAGAAATTAATTGTTTGAAAACAGATGAGCCAAAAAAAAGTGTACTTTTGCTTATAGTAGATTTATATTGTTTTCATCTGATAATAGAGGTATTATATATATAAAGTAATGCAAAGAAGTATAAAAAACACGTAAAAAAATGATTGTAAAATTTATTTTTGATCGCATTGTGTCTTTGTTAGGATTGTTGTTTTTTAGCCCTATTTTATTGATAATAGCTATATTAGTTAAATTAGAATCTCCCAAGCAACCTGCTATATATCGGCAGCAACGCATAGGACGAAACGGCAAAAGTTTTACAATGTATAAATTTCGTACCATGGTTGCTAATCATGGAGGCTCACCCATTTCGGTAAGGGGCGAATCGCGTATTACACCCTTAGGAGCAAAGCTAAGACGCTTAAAATTAGACGAATTACCCGAATTGTGGAATGTGCTAATAGGCGACATGAGTTTTGTAGGACCTCGTCCCGATGTACCTGGTTATGCCGATAAATTACAAGGAGATGACCGAAAAATACTAAGCCTTCGTCCTGGCATTACAGGTTTAGCTACTTTAAAATATAGAAACGAAGAAGAATTACTTGCCAAGGTGGAAAATCCAGTATTATACAATGATACCGTGATATTTCCCGATAAAATTCGGATAAATTTAGCGTATTTGGCACATTATTCTTTCTTTTTAGATATGAAAATACTTTGGTATACGTTTATAGGTAAAGACTTGGATAATTTTTATAAATAATGGAGGAAAACAAAAGAATTTATTTGTCGCTGGCTCACATGGGAGGACAGGAGCAAGAGTTTATCAAAGAGGCTTTTGATGCCAACTGGGTGGTTCCCTTGGGTCCCAATGTAGATGCTTTTGAACAGGCATTAGAAAACTACTTAGGAAACAACAAAGAATCATTGCATGCGGTAGCACTTTCCTCTGGAACGGCAGCTATTCATTTGGCTCTTATTCAGTTAGGAGTAACTTACGGGGATGAAGTAATTTGTCAGTCTTTTACTTTTTCGGCAAGTGCAAACCCCATTGTCTATCAAGGAGCTAAACCTGTATTTGTCGATAGTGAATGGGATACATGGAATATGTCGCCCGATTTATTACGAAAAGCTATTTTGGATCGCAAAGCAGAGGCAGGAAAGTATCCCAAAGCCATTATTGTGGTTCATTTGTATGGAATGCCAGCTAAAATGGACGAAATTTCGGCAATTGCACAGGATTTTAATATTCCCATAGTAGAAGATGCCGCCGAAGCATTAGGTTCTGTTTATAAATATAAAAAATGTGGAGTTTTTGGATGTTTTGGTATACTGAGCTTTAACGGAAATAAAATTATAACTACCTCAGGAGGAGGTGCTTTAATTTGTCATCATGCCGAAGATGCGGATACAGCTAAATTTTACGCTACCCAATCGCGGGAAAATCGTCCGTATTACCACCATAAAAAAATAGGTTATAATTACCGAATGAGTAATATTTGTGCAGGAATAGGAAGAGGGCAAATGATGGTTTTAGAGTCTCATATTCAACGAAGAAGAGAAATACACCAGTTGTATACAGATTTGCTAAAAGATATAAAAGGTATTTCTGTTCAGCAAAATCCAACCGAAGATTTTGAATCTAATTTTTGGTTGAGCTGTATACTTGTAGATGAAAAACAAACCAATTGTTCAAACAACGACATAAGAATATACCTCGAAAGTAAAAATATTGAATCGCGTTTGTTGTGGAAACCCATGCACTTACAACCTGTATTTCAGCAATATCCATTTTACGAAAGTGGAGTGTCGGAATCTTTATTTCATCAAGGTTTGTGCTTGCCATCGGGTTCTGCTTTATCAGATGAAGATATTTACAGCGTAGTTCACGAAATTAAAACAATTGTGAAACAATGAACATAGCAGCTATATTGGCAGGAGGAAGCGGTAAGCGTTTTGGAGAAAATACTCCCAAGCAATTTTTAGCACTTAATGGAAAATTAGTAATCGAATATTCCATAGAGGCGTTTCAAGAACATGCTGATATTGATGAAATTATTTTAGTAGTTCCCTCAGATTATGTGTCGAAATGTACTATATTTACTGCAAAATACAGTAAAGTAAAAACTGTTATTCAAGGTGGCAGTGAGCGTTATTTGTCAACACTTGCAGTATTAGATTATTATAAAAATAACGACCAGGATATATTAATTTTACACGATGCGGCACGTCCTATGATTAGTCAGTTGATTATAAGTAATATTTTAAAAGCTATGCAATCTCATCAGGCGGCGACAGTTGTTGTAGAAACAACGGATACTATCATACAATCCTTGGATAATCAGGCTATCAGCAATGTTTTCGATCGTTCTACTTTATTTAATGTGCAAACACCACAAGCATTTCGAATGTCTGTATTAAAAAATGCTTTTAAAATAGCAATGCAACACGCTAATTTTAAGGCTACAGACGATACCGCAATTGTTTTTAACTATTTACCGCAAGAAAAAATAGCCATCGTAAAAGGTTGTCCAACAAATATCAAGTTAACACATCAGGAAGATTTACGTTGGCTCGAAAAGTATATGGATTCTAATTTGTAAATAATTTATTATCATACTATAAATCAAAATAATACCATGAAGAACAAGACGTTTTTTTTAATTTTTTTATCGACAGTACTAATGAATGCTATGATTAATGCACAAGAAAAAATAGAAATTTATACACCCGAACTTTTGTGGAAGTTGGGTCGTTTGAGCAATGTAAAACTTTCTCCCGATGGTAAAACTATTTTATTTTCAATTACTTACTACAATGTAGAGGAAAACAAAGGCAATACCGACTTATATGTAATGCCTGCTCAAGGAGGTGCATACAAAAAAATCACCCATACACCTGCTCATGAATACAATGCTTGTTGGCGTCCCGATGGAAAAAAAATCGGCTATATTTATGAAGACCAATTATGGGAAATGAATGCCGACGGTAGCAATAACATTCAAATATCCAAAGTAGAAGGAGGAATTACAGGTTTTGTTTATGACCCTACATTACAGCGAATTTTGTACACCAAAGATGTAAAAATTGACCAAACGGTACAAGATGTATATCCTGATTTGCCCAAAGCAAATGCAAAAATAATAGACGATTTGATGTATCGCCATTGGAATCGCTGGGAAGACGAAATGTATAGCCATATTTTTATTGCAAATTATCCTGATTTTTCCCAAGAAATAGATATTATGAAAGGCGAAAGATACGAATCGCCCATGTTTCCCGGAGGAGATATATCGGATATTAGCTTTAGTCCCGATGGAAAAAATGTTTTATATGTTTGTAAAAAAATGTCGGGGAAAGAATATGCAACTTCTACTAATTCAGGTGTATACATGTATTCCATATCCACAGCTAAAACCACTAATTTAACCGAATCGAATAAGGGTTACGATTTGTCGCCCGTTTTTTCACCTGACGGTAAACAAATGGTGTGGGCAAGTATGTTTACTCCTGGATTTGAATCGGATAAGTTAAATATAATGCTGTATGATTTCCAGAAAAATACCGCTAAAAATTATTCGGAACATTTTGAAGAAAGTGCATCTAATTTTACTTTTTCATCCGATGGTAAAAAAATATATTTTATCAGCGGTATTCATGCTACCTATCAGATATTTGTGTTGGATATAGCTAAGAATACCATCACTCAATTGACCCAAGGAACTCACGATTATAAAAGCATATCCTTGCAAGGAAAAACATTGATAGGAGTAAAAGAATCAATGTTAGAACCTGCTGATATTTATTCTATTAACATAAAAACAGGCAAAGAAACTCGCTTGACAACTATAAATCAAGAGGTGCTGAAAACTGTAGCATCTATTCAAGTAGAAAAACGTTGGATAACCACAACCGACAATAAAAAAATGTTGGTTTGGGTGATTTTACCTCCAAATTTCGATAAAACTAAAAAATATCCGACTATTTTATATTGCCAAGGAGGACCACAGCAGGCGATAAGTCAGTTTTTTTCTTATAGGTGGAACTTTCAAATGTTGGCTTCTCGCGGATATGTGATTGTGGCTCCCAATCGAAGAGGATTACCTACGTTTGGAAAGGAATGGAACGACCAAATCAGCAAGGATTATGGCGGTCAAAACATGAAAGATTATTTGTCAGCCATAGATGAATTGGCTAAAGAACCTTATGTAGATGAAAATAAATTGGGTTGTGTAGGAGCGAGTTATGGTGGGTTTTCAACGTTTTGGTTGGCAGGGAATCACAACAAGCGTTTCAAAACGTTTATTTCTCACTGCGGCATGTTTAATTTAGAAAGTTGGTACGGAAGTACGGAAGAAATGTTTTTTGCCAATCACGACTTAGGCGGTCCTTATTGGGATGAAAAAAATAAGAATATTTACGATATTTCACCTCATAAATTTGCGAAAAACTGGGACACACCTATTTTAATCATACACGGAGGTTACGATTTTCGTATACCCTATACTCAATCTATGGAAGCATTTAATGCTGCTCAGCTACAAAATATCCCCAGTCGGTTTTTGTATTATCCCGATGAAACTCACTTTGTTACAAAACCTCAAAATTCTATTTTGTGGCAACGAGAATTTATGGGTTGGTTAGATAAATGGTTAAAATAAAATCAGAATAATGACAGAAAGTCAAAGTTTTCTATCACTTATAGCCGATAAACTCTTAGAAAAATATAAAAATTCTTTGAGCAATCTATGTGTTATCATGCCTTCGAACCGTAGTATTGTTCACTTGAAGTATCATTTACATCAAAAAATAAAAGGAACATTTTTGCTCCCCGATTTTCTTTCTATTGAAGAATTTATGCAGCAAATCAGCGGTTTATCTACAATAAATCCAGAAGAGCTTTTAATTATGCTGTACAACATAAATAAAAAAATAAATGTGTTTGACAAGCACGATTTTTATGATTTTATAGGCGATGCAAAAATTGTTTTGCAGGATTTTAACGATATTGATTTGTCGTTGGCAAATCCCGAAGATGTTTTTTCGAGTCTTTCATCTATCAAAGAAATGAGTTTTTTTGGAAAAGAAGAAAGTCAATTGAGTGATTATCAGAGAAAATACTTGAACTTTTTTAGAAATTTACACCATTTATACACACATTTTAAAGAGGAATTACTGAAAAATAAAACGGCATATCAGGGTTTGTTGTACCGTATTGCTTTTGAAAAAAGAGAAGAAATTACACGAAATTTCCCGTATGAAAAATATGTTTTTGTGGGATTCAATGCCTTGCAACAAGCGGAATGGGGAATTGTCGATTATTTAATTAAAGAACAATTAGCTGATTTTTATGTAGATGCAGACAAATGGTATATGGAAGATGGTTTGCAAGAGGCGGGTGTGTTTTTACGCAAATTGAAGAAAAATTTAAACCTAACTACTTGGAATTTCGAGAAACAATACATAGAAACTATTCCTAAAAAAGTGAAAATCATGGGGTTTCCTCAAGGCGTTTTACAAACTACCTGTTTGTCAAATATATTGGCATCTATTGGAGAAAATAAAACAACAGCCATCGTATTGGCAGATGAAACTTTGTTACTCCCTGTGTTACACGCCATTGATACCTCAAAAGCCAATATAACTATGGGGCTTTCTATGCGTAATACACAGTTATACAAATTGATATACAATTTGTTTGTGATTATTGAAAACAAACTAAAATCAGGAGATTCTATTTATCATAAAGATTTGTCTTTGATTTTTAATAATCCTTATATTCAGTCTGTTTTAAAAGAATCGGGGGTGGAAGTCGATGTTTTTTTGGAAAACTACCTTAAAAAAGGAAAACTTTATTACAATAAAGAAGAATTAATGGATTTATGTAACATTTTTCCTTCTTTTTTGAAACAAATACTCGCCGATTTGTATGAAAAAATATCGGATGCAGAGTCAGTTACTCGCTATATTTCCGAATATTTAAATATGATTAAAAATTACAAAACAGATTTGGAAGGGATTGATAAACAAATCATTGATTTATTTTTAGATCACATGTCTTATCTTACTGAATTGTTTCAAAGAATAGAACACAATATTAAGTCCTATCGTTTTATTTTTGAGCAATTTGCATCTACTTTATCGCTTTCATTTAAGAGTAATCCCATGAGTTCTTTGCAAATAATGGGAATGTTAGAAACCCGTACCCTTGATTTTGACCATGTAATTATACTGTCTGTTAATGAGGGAATTATACCTTCTGAAAAATCATTAGATTCTTTTCTTCCTTACGATGTGAAAAGTTATTACAACCTTCCAACTTTTACCCAAAACGAAGCTATATTTTCCTATCATTTTTATAGATTATTACAGCGAGCTAAAAGTATTTTCTTGCTATATAGTCTTGATAGCCAAACGAAAGAAATGGAAAAAAGTAGATTTATTCGTCAAATTAATTCAGAATGGAATCGGTTTTCACATATTTCTATCAGTGAAACAGTAATGGCTTATCCCAAAATAAAAACAGAAAATCCTCTTGTTGTGAAGATTACTAAGACAGAGGATATCCTAAAAACAATTCAATCCATTCCTCATTTTTCACCCTCTATGCTCAATCGTTATTTGAGTTGTCCGCTGAAATTTTACTATCAAGATGTCTTAAAAGTAAAAGAAACAGAGTCGATTACTGAAGAAATACAAGCCAATGTCATAGGAAGTGTTGTACATAAGGTATTGGAATCTGTTTTAAACAATCAATATGCAAGACTTACTGTACCTACAAGTAAACAATTGGAAGATATTGTTTTACAATCTTTTTTAGACTCTAAAGTTACTCATATGGAGTTGAAAGAAGAGGATTTGATGTACGAACAAAATCATTTGATATTTCATATTGTGCTCAAATATGTAAAAGATTATTTGGAAATATTTAACAAACAATTAAATGACAAAACTATTTCAAGTGTAATAGATTTTGAAAAAAAACTTGAATGTATGTTGGAGGGGAATAGTTTTCCAATTTATAAATTGAAAGGCATTGCCGATCGTTTAGATAATAGGGGAGGCGTGGTTACAGTAGTGGATTATAAAACAGGTAGGGTGGATTCTAATAGTTTAAAAATCAAAAATATAGAAGATTTATTCTCGGGTGATTTTCCCGTTGCTTTTCAATTGATGTTTTATGCTTTTTTGCAATACAAAAGCAACAATCAAACCCCATTAAATGCTCAAATAGTGTCATTTAGAAGTATAAAAGAAGAGCTTAAATTAAGTATTGATGGACAAATTGAACTCACAGAAACACTATTTCAAGAGTTTGCCATTTTGCTGCAACAAACCATAGCAAATATCAACAATTCCAACCTAAGTTTTACGCAAACCGACAAACAAGAGCGGTGCGAATGGTGTGAATATAATAAAATATGTATGCGAGAGTTGTAGTTTTTATCCTAAAAATCTCTCTGCGTCTAAAGCGGCTTTGCATCCCAAAGCAGCAGCTGTGATAGCTTGTTTATAATTGCGGTCTTGTACGTCGCCAGCTGCAAATATACCTTCTATACTTGTTTTGGACGTACCTGCCTGAGTAACAATGTATTTCTCGTCATCCAATTCTATTTGTCCTTCAAATAGTTCCGTATTAGGATGGTGTCCGATGGCTATAAAAACGCCGTCTAAGGAAATTGTTTTTCTTTCTTTAGTTTTGGTGTTTTCTAATAAAATACCTGTAACATTTTTAGCAAAACCCTTGCTTTCTCCCAAAATTTCTACAGGAACATGATCCCAAACGATTTCAATATTAGGAGTTTTAAATACTCTTTCTTGCATTACTTTGCTCGCTCTTAATTCATCTCTACGATGAACAAGATATACTTTTTTGCATAATTTAGATAAATAAGTAGCTTCTTCGGCAGCTGTATCGCCACCACCTACTACGGCTACGGTTTTTCCTTTATAGAAAAACCCATCGCATGTAGCACAGGTCGAAACACCAAAACCATTGTAAGTGGCTTCGGAAGGTAAGCCTAACCAGCGGGCAGTAGCACCGGTAGCAATAATAACTGTATCGGCAATGATGGTTGTATCGTCGTCGCTTTTACAAACAAAAGGACGTTTTGAAAAATCAACCGATGTAATTTCTCCCTGTCGAATGTCAGCACCAAAATTTAAGGCTTGCTGACGTATATCGTTCATGATTTCAGAACCTTTTTTCCCATCGGGATAGCCGGGAAAATTTTCTACCGTTGTGGTAATGGTTAATTGTCCTCCGGGTTGCATACCTTCGTAAAGAATAGGTTCTAAGTTGGCACGAGCGCCATAAATGGCAGCAGTATAGCCTGCTGGACCAGAGCCAATTATCAAGCATTTTGTTTTATCTTCTTTCATTTGTCAATTTATTTATGGTGTTATTTTCTCTTTTTTCTTCTCTTTTTGGTAGATTGTGTAGCCGTGTTTGTTCTCTTGGGTTGATTGTTGTTTTTCTTTTTATTTTCTTGAACCTTAGGTAATTGTTCTAATAAATCTTTAGTTGCAGGAAACTGAAAGTCTTCTTTTAATTTTAATTTTCCGTTAGAAAGTGTTTCTAATTGCTCTACAATCATGTCGTCGTTTACCGAGTCTCTGTTCCAAAGTAAATATTGTTTTTTTAAATGTACGGCAATATTTTCAATACACATGTTTTTTTCTTCAGAATCGGGTTCTTCGGCTACACTTTTTATGATTTCTTCAATTAATTTTCCGTAAGGGGGATAAAGAATTTGATTTTTCTGATATGCTATTTTGGATGGTTTAGCTTCTATATCAGATGGTTCAGGTTTAGGAAAAGGGCTGTCTACATCTAATTCATAGTTAGAAATGATATGTAAGTGATCCCATAATTTTTGCCAATAATCGGGAGTATCTTTGGTACCAGGCGAAAAGCAAGCCATAGTTCTAACGGTTGCTTTAGCTTGTAAAGTTCGCAAATCCCTATCTTCTATAGATAGTAAATAGTCAACCATCATTTGTACATGTCTACCATATTCCTTGATGGTGATTTTTTCTTTAGTTGTGTTGTAATTCATATATATATTAAAATTCTTATTTTGTAAAGAATAATTTCCGAAAACTAAGGTATAATATTGACATAATTATTGGTTTCGTAACGAAAATTATACAACTCTTATTTTAAATAAATAGCTTATTTTCAGTATTCTTTTTTTTACTTATAAAGATATAATTCAGAGTAAGATATTTTTATATCTTTGCAGCAAAGATATAAAAAAAAATAATATGAGAAAAAATAAAGTATTAATCATTGGAGCAGGGGGAGTAGGTGCCGTTGTTGCTTTTAAATGTGCGAGTGTTCCCGAGGTTTTTGGTGAAATTATGTTAGCCAGTCGAACAAAATCAAAATGTGATAAAATAGCCGATTCAATTGGTGGGAATCGTATACAAACCGCTCAAGTTGATGCGGATAATGTTCCTGAACTCATTGAGCTTATCAATGGATTTAAACCCGATATAGTCATCAATGTTGCCTTACCTTATCAAGATTTAACCATCATGGATGCTTGTTTGGCTACCAAAACACATTACTTAGATACAGCTAACTATGAGCCTAAAGATGTGGCTAAATTTGAATATAAATGGCAGTGGGCGTATCACGACCGCTTTAAAGAGGCTGGAATAGTCGCCGTATTGGGTTGCGGATTTGACCCAGGCGTTACCAGTGTGTTTACAGCTTATGCCAACAAACATTATTTTGACGAAATACATTATTTAGACATAGTCGACTGTAATGCTGGAGATCACGGAAAAGCATTTGCTACTAATTTTAATCCCGAAATAAATATTCGAGAAATCACCCAAAAAGGACGTTATTGGAAAAATGGACAATGGGTTGAAACAGAACCTTTAGAAATACATAAACCCATTGTATATCCAAACATAGGACCCCGAGAATCTTATTTGTTATATCACGAAGAATTAGAATCGTTGGTTAAAAATTTTCCAAGTATCAAACAAGCTCGTTTTTGGATGACTTTTGGAGAAAAATATATCAACGTACTCAATGTATTGCAAGAAGTTGGAATGACAAGTATCAAACCTATTGTGTACGAAGGCAAGGAAATAGTACCTTTACAATTTTTAAAAGCAGTACTTCCGGAACCATCTACCTTGGGCGAAAATTACAAGGGAGAAACATCTATAGGCTGTCAAATCAGAGGATTAAAAGATGGGAAGGAGCGTACATATTACATTTGGAACAATTGTAGTCATGCTAAAGTTTATAAGGAGTGTGGTGCACAAGCTGTTTCATACACAACGGGAGTTCCTGCCATGATAGGAGCCATGATGGTGTTGACTGAAAAATGGCAAGGAAAAGGAGTGTTTAATGTGGAAGAGTTTGATCCCGATCCATTTATGGAAAAACTAACTATTTACGGACTTCCTTGGAACGAAGAGATAGACAAACCTTTGCCTATAGAACAAAGCTAAACTGCTAAATAAAAACACAGTTTTGCATCATAATAAAGCAGGATAAAAATACGTTTTCTAAATCGTATGAGAAAACAACTAAATATTTTTTTAATACTTCTTTGTAGCAGCATGTTGAATGCTCAAACGGGAGGTTTGGGTGTGTATAATTTTTTAAACTTACCCGCCTCGGCTCGTACGGCAGCTATGGGAGGTAAATTGTATTCTATTTACGACCACAACGACCCTTCTCTTGCAATTACAAATCCTGCTTTATTAGAACCTAAAATGCATCAAGGAATTGCATTTCAGTTTGTTGATTATTTTTCCGATGCAGCTTACGGACATATTAATTACATACATGATTTTAAAAAAACGGGTACGTTTAATTTTGCATTTCAGTTTATGTCCTACGGTAAATGTGATGGATATGACGAAATGGGTAACGAAACGGGAAGTTTTACCGCTGGCGATTTTGCCTTAATCACAGGATATGGAAAAGAATTGATAGATAGCACTTTGTATATGGGTGTAAACCTGAAATGGATTTTTTCGGC
Organism: Bacteroidales bacterium; assembly: GCA_012518765.1. Taxonomy (GTDB): domain Bacteria; phylum Bacteroidota; class Bacteroidia; order Bacteroidales; family WCHB1-69; genus UBA5266. The sequence continues at coordinate 19,892 of JAAYRN010000179.1, read as the reverse complement.
ATACGAAACCTATTTTTCCACAGGCTTAGCAGCCGATGTGTCGGCGACCTATTATAATTCGGAAAAAAATATTTGTTTAACGCTATTAGCCACTAACATAGGTTCTCAAATAAAAACCTATGCAGGCATAAGAGAAAAAATGCCTTTTGACTTACAATTGGGATTGTCGCAACGTTTAAAACACGCTCCATTTCGCTATAATATCACTCTACATCATTTATATACATGGGATTTTAGCTATACCGATTTGACCGACCCTTTTGCTGAAAGAGACATAGAAAGTGGAAGTATTAAGCAAAAAACCAATGTCCGAAAATTTGCCGATAATTTATTTCGACATGTAATTGTAGGCATAGAAATTTTACCTATTAAATATTTTTCCCTACAGTTTGCTTATAATTACAACACACGCCAAGAAATGAAAGCCTATGCCCGAAAAGGTGCTGTGGGCTTTTCTTACGGTGTTTCTTTACACTTGTTTAACTTTAATTTACAGTACGCAAGGGCACATAATAATTTGGCTTCTACGCCTAATTACATTACCTTGTCAACTAATATTACAAATTTCTTAAAAAAATAAACTCATGAACTTAGTAGTAAATATTTTATTGGTTATTATTCCTCCCGCTGTCGTGGCTCTTACGGCTTATTATGCTATCAAATTAACCTATGATAAAGAGCTAAAAAAGAAAGTTTTAGATTTAAAACATGACTCTAAAAAAGTAATCACTCCCATACGTTTACAGGCTTACGAGCGTTTGGCGTTATTTTTAGAACGTATTAAACCCGAAAGCATTATTATACGAAATATTTCACACAATATGAATGCTTTACAATACCAAACGGTATTAGTATCATCCATTCGTAGCGAGTTTGAACACAACCTTTCTCAGCAAGTTTACATTTCAACGGCATTGTGGGAAGTTACCAAAAAAGCCAAAGAAGAAACCATTAAAATTATCAATTTAGCCGCAGGACAATTAACCGCAGAAGCAACAGCAAAAGACCTTGCTTCTAAGATTATAGAACTAAATGCAGATATAAATCCCCAACCCTCCGATGTAGCTTTGGAGCTACTGAGTAAGGAAATAAAAGAATTGTATTAAACTCAGATTACGTATTTGAGTTTTAAATTCATGTAAATTCATTGATAATATCAACTTCACTTACTATATAATATTAATGATATTTGACGTCAATATTTATAGTTTTTGTTCTTGTTGGAATAGTCGAATTATTCTCGTAATACTCAATCGTATATGTACCTGATTCTTCAAAGGAAATAATTAAATCACAATTTTTGCCTGATTCTGTTGCTGTAAATGTCTGTTGTTGTAAATTAAAATCATATTCACTAATCGTCCAATTAACAGGTTTATTTGGTAATGCTTCATAACTCCAAAGACCTCCCTTTATAATTATTTTCAATGATGCCCCTTTTGGCAGATTAGCAGCTAAACTCAAATTCCAATCAGAACTCCAATCATCACTAAAACTTGTTTTTTCGCCATATAAAATATTTTCTCCATAGGTACTAAATTCTGGATAATCAATGTTTTTTGAAAATTGATAAGTTGTGTTATCTATAAATGTTTGTATATGTTTTTCAAAATTTGGAATGCTTACTGTCATTCCAAGATTTGCATATCGAGTCTCTATATTATTCCTTATTTGTGGTAAATTTAATAAACGGGCATCGTTTATTAAAAGACTACCTAATGAAGAGCTATTCAACTTCCCGTCTTGTCTTATATCTGTGCTAATATTTGCAAGTAATTCGCTTAATTCTGATTCTGTCCTATAACCTTGCACAATAAGCGAAACTGCTAATAAAATTGCATTGTCTTCCCCGTCCTCTGATATACTTAATAATTCAAAATCAGAAATATCTGCTTTTGATATTGAAAATATATTGAGAATTTCTTGTTTGGCTTGTTTCTTTGCAGCTGCAAACGAAAGACCTGTCGAAAGTAAATATTCAATCCTACTTTTTTCTAAATTTGATAAGATATTAACATTCACTGAAGCCTTGTTTTTTATATCTGACAGAGCATATAAGGTAATTGGGGAATTTGAATTCTGACCAGTAATTTCATTATAATAGTAACCATCAGCTTTTAATTGAACATATTGAGAAACAAGTGAAACATTCTTTAATTGAAATGTACCACTATTATCTACAATCTGTGATGAATATACTTTACCAGTCGGAAAATAGTCATCATTCAATTCATATATTCCAATCGATGTTCCATTTAAAAAAGGACCTTTTTGCACTACTCCATTAATTTCTGTTTTTTTGACTTTTATTACTTTTTCATCTTTACACGATGAAAAAAGAATCGCTGCTAAAGATACGACTAAAATAAAATTTTTCATTCCACAGGGTATTTAGAAATTCCGGGTTCACTATATTCAAAAAGTCCAGACTCATAAAAATAATTTGCCATTTTCAACGCATCTCCGTTAGAGTTTTTTGTGGCTCTCAATTCAAACCATTTTGGCATAAATTCATTTTGATTTACTAATTCAATATTTGTTTCTGTTATTTTTTGATTTAAATCAGTTAAGTTGCTCTCATCAAATACTTTTACATAAAAACTGCTCCCGTAACTATTTATACATAAATTGCCCATTTCTTCCCAGATTGCATTTTGACAGTCGTTCGTTTGCATTGTGTAATGAGCATAAGCGACAATTTTGTTTTGTTCTAATTCTGAAATTATTTGTGTAATTTGTTCACAGGTTTTAGAAGAATTAAGTCGTAGTGGAACTTCTTTGAATTTGTATAGTCCCATAGTATGAATTGTATAAGTGTAGTTTTGATCAAAATAATTTATTGTTGAAATAAAATTTCGAATTTGATTGTCGCTATAGATTGTGTCAACACCAATTAAAATGTAGTTGTTTTGAAGTGTTCCTAAGTCATATTGTGTTCCATTATAATACTTAAAATTAACAAATTCACAACTTTCTTTTTTTTTACAACTTGCAAAGAGCAATGTAAAAGCCATTAAAATCCAGATTAAATTTTTCATCATTTCTCTTTTTATGTTATTAAGCTCTTCAAGTCTTTGGTCTTCTGAAAAATGACCACCAACTTATTTATACCTTTCACAAAGCATCATTAATCCACCTAAATAAAGTTGACTTTGCCCCATTTTATGAGGATTTGTTTTTTGCAAAGATATATCTTTTTTTTATTATTATCTGATAAAAACAAAAAAATCATTAAAATAAAAATGAGTAATCTGGGTTTAAAATAGATATAAAAAAAAGGAGAATATGTATAAAACATATTCTCCTTTTGGTATATTAATACGTGTGTATTTATTTCTTTTTAATTTCTGCTTGAGCGGCAGCCAATCGTGCTACAGGTATGCGGAAAGGTGAGCAAGACACGTAGTCAAAGTTGGTGTTAAAGAAAAATTCAACAGAAGCGGGGTCGCCACCGTGTTCTCCACACACACCAATTTTTAGTTTTTCTTTTTCGCTACGTCCACGTTCTACACCAAATTTTATTAATTCTCCTACTCCTTCTTGGTCTAATGTATTGAAGGGGTCGGCTGGGATAATACCTTCTTCGGTATAGGTGTTTATGATTGAGTTTACATCGTCGCGTGAGAAACCAAATGCCATTTGTGTCAAGTCGTTAGTTCCAAATGAGAAGAAATCAGCTGTACGGGCTATTTTCTCGGCGACTAAGGTTGCACGGGGAGTTTCTATCATGGTTCCGTACAGATAGTCTATTTTCACATCAAATCTAATTTCAATTTCTTCTTTTACTTTATCGGCTATTCTTTTTTGGTGATACAATTCAGTTTCTGAAACAGTAAGGGGAACCATAATTTCTAATTGTGGTTTTAGTCCTTCTTTCATAAGTTCGGCAGTAGCTTGGAACAATGCACGGAATTGTGTTTCTGTAATTTCGGGATAAACAACACCTACGCGTACGCCTCTTAAACCCATCATGGGGTTTACTTCGTGTAAGTCGTCTATGCGTCTTTTTAACTCCTCGAACGATAAGCCTACTTCTTGTGCCAATTCACGTTGTCTGTCTTCGGTTTGAGGTACAAACTCGTGTAAGGGTGGGTCAATTAGACGGAATGTAACGGGTCTGTTTTCCATTACTTTCAATGTTCCTTTAGCTGTTTCTCGTATGTAGGGCTCTAATTCGCTCAAAGCGGCTACTCGGTCGTTTGTGTTGTCAGCTAAAATGGTTTTACGTAGTTTCGCTAAAGGAGCTTCGCTTTCTTTTCCGTAAAACATGTGTTCGATACGGAATAATCCAATTCCTTCGGCACCAAAGTTTATAGCGTTCAATGCGTCTTCGGGTGTGTCGGCATTGGCACGTACGCCCATGGTTCTGTATTTTTCTACAATATCCATAAATTCCTTGAATCGAGGATTTTCGGTAGATTCAATCATTTTAATTGCACCTTCGTATACCCATCCTCTTGATCCGTTTAGGCTAATGGTATCACCTTCGTTAAATATTTTTCCATCTATGTTGATTTGTTTTTTGTCTAAATCAATTTTAATGGTTTCACAACCTACAACACAGCATTTTCCCCATCCGCGGGCTACTAAAGCAGCATGGGAAGTCATTCCACCTCTTGCGGTTAAAATTCCTTCGGCTGCGCGCATACCTTCTACGTCTTCGGGATTGGTTTCTTCGCGTACCAAAATATTTTTAATACCTTGTTTACCATATTCCATAGCTTTTTCGCTTGTCAGAGCAATTACTCCTACGGCTCCGCCAGGTCCTGCTGGTAAACCTTTACCTATGATGGTGTGTTTAGCTTCTTCGTTCGCATCCAAAATAGGATGTAGTAATTCATCTAATTGGTTAGGGGTTAGACGCATTACAGCTTCTTTTTCGCTAATTAATTTTTCGTGTAGCATGTCTAAAGCAATGTTGAGAGCGGCTACACCGGTACGTTTTCCTACACGACATTGTAGCATATAGAGTTTGTCTTCTTGAATAGTAAACTCTATGTCCAACATGTCTTTATAATTTTCTTCTAAGATGATTCTGATGTCGTAAAGTTCTTTATAGGTTTTGGGCATCAGTTCTTGCATGGATGGCAAGTGTTTGTTTTGTTCGTTTTTGGTATCATCGTTTAGAGGATTGGGGGTGCGTGTTCCTGCTACAACGTCTTCGCCTTGGGCGTTAACCAACCATTCTCCGTAGAATTGGTTTTCGCCGGTAGCGGGATTACGTGTAAAAGCAACACCTGTAGCCGAGCTACTTCCCATATTTCCAAATACCATTGCTTGAACGTTTACGGCTGTTCCCCAGTCGTCTGGAATACCTTCAATGCGTCTGTATGAAATGGCTTTTTTCCCGTTCCAGCTTTTAAATACGGCTTTGATACTTCCTTCTAATTGAACTTTTGCATCGTCTGGAAACTCAGAACCTAATACTTCTTTTACTTTTATTTTGAAAGCATTTGATAATTGCAATAATTCTTCTGCGGTTACATCTGTATCGGAGGTGTAGTTTTTTGAGCTTTTAAACTCATCAAACATGTCGTCTAATACTTTTCGGATTCCTATTCCGTCACTGGGTTCAATTCCTTCTGCTTTTTCCATAACCACATCGGCATACATCATAATCAAACGGCGGTATGAGTCGTATACAAAGCGTGGATTATTGGTTTTCTTGATCAATCCGGGAATTGTTTTTGAACTTAATCCTATATTTAACACTGTGTCCATCATTCCTGGCATTGAGCTTCTGGCTCCTGAACGACAGGATAATAACAGTGGATTTTCGGCATCGTCATATTTTAAACCCATATTTTTTTCTACACTTTCCATTCCTTTCCATACTTCTTCCATTAGCCCTTTGGGTAGTTGGCAGCTGTTTTCGTAGTAGGCTGTACAGGTTTCGGTTGTAATAGTTAATCCAGCGGGTACAGGTAGTCCTAATAGACACATTTCAGCTAAGTTGGCACCTTTACCGCCTAAAAGATTTTTCATGTCAGCTTTACCTTCGGCAGTTTTTCCTCCGAATGTATAAACATACTTTACTTTATTCATTTTCAATAGTGTTAATTTATAGATAATTATTTAATTAAATGCTAATTTTTTCAAAGCATGCAAAGATACAAAAAAAAACAATGTTATTTTTGTGTAGTTAGCATATAAATGTGTCTATATTGATTGTAGTCGGAGGTGTGGATTATTGATTAACTACGTGTAGGGTATGGCAGGCAACTACAGCAGCTGTTTCGGTGCGTAGTCGGCTTTTACCCAAGCTAATAGGTGTAAATCCTTGTTGTATTGCTGTTGTAACTTCTTCGGGAGTGAAATCGCCTTCAGGTCCTATGAGAATGAGTGTATCTGTGTTTTTTTTACATACATGTTGAAGTAGGGGAGTGGATTGTGGGGTGTTGCCGCAGTAAGCGATAAATTTTTGTGTTTCTTTGGCATTTTCAATAAGATTAATGTAGCTTGATTCGGGATTGAGGGTGGGCAAAACGTAGCGTAAAGATTGTTTCATAGCCGCTATTTGAATGCGTTCTATGCGAGATGTATTTATGCGTGTTTTTTCCGAATTATTGCAAAGTAGGGGAGTTATTTCCGATATGCCTATTTCCGTAGCTTTTTCAACAAACCATTCGTATCGGTCTGTGTTTTTTGTAGGAGCTACAGCCATGTGTATGTGATAGGAAAACTCATTTTCAATTTTTACGGTTTGATTGATTTCGACCAAACATTTTTGGATGTGATTGTCTACAATAACGGCTTGGTGTCTGTTGCCCCTGCCATCGGTTAGGTAGATTTTATCGCCTTTTTTTAGCCGCATGGATTTTACACAATGCCTTGATTCTTCGCTCGAAAGAGCATAAACGGAGGAGGTTATATCGGGGGCATAGAAAAGCAACATGATTTATTTTAAAATTTCCATTTTACACTGAGATGACCGTCTTTGTTGGGTTCTAAATAAATGGTTGATTTATCCAAGTCCATTAGTTTTCCCGCTTTATCGATAAAATAAAAGCTACGCAATAAGAAAAATATGCCTCCTGCCGTAGCTACTGAACCAAGGGCAAAAAGAGGGTATTTCGATTTGGGATAATTTTCGTTAAAGTAAGTGAAAGCAAGAGTGTTTATTGTTAATCCTCCCGCTAACATACAAGAACCTAAATAAAAGTTTGAAGTTGATTTTCGCAAATAAAACCCAGGCGTATTTTTTAGTAAATCTTTATCGCTCAGATTATCCAATTGTTTGAAGCGTATTATATCTTTTTCGGTAGTATGACGAATGCAGTGAATGTATTCTTTTACTGCATCTTGATGAACAGCAAACACATGATTGTAGCTATCGAAAGTGTAAATTTTATTTGTAGAATCTAACAATCGCCCATAAATAGTGTCGTTCGATGTGGTAATTATCGCATCGATACATTGGCTTTTGACAAACGAAAAACTACAAACAAAAAAGATAAACAATCCTATTTTTTTCATATCCTGATTTTTTATTTTAAACGTTGTTTTTTTACGAAACATATAAAAAATAAGATGCTTGTTTGCTTAGGTTTATGCTGTTACTTCTTTCGTTCTATGGCTTTTAAAGTAGCTTTTACAATGTGTTCTTTGTCTAATCCAAAATAACCCAATAATTCATCGGGTTTTCCACTTACTCCAAATTTGTCATCTACTGCCACATATTCTTGAGGACTTGGCAGTTGACGAGCTAATAGTTGGGCTATACTATCGCCTAATCCTCCGTTGAGTAGGTGCTCTTCGGCTGTAACTACACATTTAGTTTTACTTACTGATTTTAAAATTGCTTCGTTGTCTAAGGGTTTAATAGTGTGAATATTAATTACTTCTGCCGAAACACCTTGTTGCGACAACAGATAAGTAGCTTCTAAGCTGGGATATACTAAATGTCCTGTGGCAAAAATACTTACATCAGTACCTTCTTGCAACATAACAGCTTTTCCTATTTCAAATGTTTGATTTTTAGGAGTAAAATTAGGAACTTTGGGTCTTCCAAAACGTAAATAAACAGGACCTTGGTGTTTGGCTATGGCTAACGTGGCGGCTTTGGTTTGGTTAAAATCGCAAGGATTAATAACAGTCATATTGGGTAGGGCTTTGATAAAGCCAATATCTTCCATAACTTGATGAGTAGCACCATCTTCTCCTGTTGTAACTCCCGCGTGAGAACCACATATTTTTACATTATTGTTTGAATAAGCTACAACCATGCGAATTTGGTCGAGTACGCGTGTGGTACAAAAATTGGCAAAAGAACCCACAAAGGGAACTTTACCACTCAAAGCAAAACCAGCAGCCATTCCTACCATATTGGCTTCAGCTATACCTATTTGGAAAAAACGTTTGGGAAATTCCTTGGCAAAAGCATCCATTTTAACAGAAGAAGTTAAATCAGCACACAAGGCTACTATATTTTCATTTTCTTTAGCCGCTTCTACCAACCCCTCGCCAAAGCCAGCTCTACATTCTTTTAAGTCTGATTTTTGTAATTCTTTTATATTAAACATGATAAGTTTTATTTTAATGCAAAAAATATACGCTCTTTTTGATAATGCAAAGATATACAAATTACTTATATCCTTTAAAAATATTTTATAGACATTGTTAGTTATATAGCTTGTTAATATGCACTATGTCCTCATTATAAAAAATATCAAGTTGTTTTAAACTAAAAAACACAAGCTGTAAATACCTCTAAAAGTGGAAGATAAAATAAACTTATGTGGAAATATTATGTTTATATGATATTTCTTAAAAAAATATTTCTAAAAATCATTTTTTATGTGTGTTTATACTGTATATTTGCATTTGCAAATTCTAATTAAAAATAATCATGATTGTAGCCAACTTTTTGCTTGCTCATTTTTCTGGAACTCCGCTGTGGTGTTTGTGTAAATGTGTTGTGCTTGTATTTCTTATCATAGGTTTTTGCAAATCAAAAAAGTGTTTTATTTCACGTAATCAACTGATTATCACCCCCCCCCATTTGTAAGCAGACAAAAAGCATGTTATGTGTGGGAGGTGATGAATGGTATATAAATTAGAATAAAATTAAACAAAGTATATACAAAAACGTAGATGTGAACGTAAGTACAAAAAATAAATTTTTTAAAATTAAAAAGATGAAAGTATTTAATCTGTTTTTATTACTAAACCTTGGAATATTTTCTGTTTTTTCTCAGAATAATAATGATGCTTTTTTTTCATATTATAATTTGCTCTCAACCTCTCTTTATCCAAATTTTAAAATAAAGGAAAAATTAAAAGATATAGGTGTAGATAATTTAAACTCAGTAACAAATGAAGTCTCTTTTGGGATTGATTTTAAAGTCAAACATGTAGGTTTAAATCTTGCTTTAGGTATTGGAGGCATGCAAAATAAAAATGTAGTAACGAGACTTATGGTGTCTAATTTGGGAGTTGGTTGTTATTTTATGTTGAAAGATGGAAGTTTCTTAACCTTAGGAGGGAATATACACTATCATTTGATGAGTATTAATACTTATATTAAAAAAGGTAATTTAAATTTTTTAACTAACTCTCTTATGAATTCTACATCATTTTCAATATCAACAACGCAATTTATGATAGGTCCAATAATAAGATTTGAACAAAATCAATGTGTGTTTTCTTTAGGTTATGAATTTGGTATAGTTCCTACATATTGGAAATCAAACGATATGTTGATTATTAATAATTATAAAGAGCGATTTGATAGAATCCATTTTGACATCGGATTTAAATTTTTGTATAATAACTTCAAAATCAAATAAAATGAAAAAAAATAAAAATATCGTAGCTGTCATTTTTGTAGTAACAATAGGAACAAGTGTTTTCTCCTCATGTATTGAACACAAGTTAGCATGTTCACATAAAGAAGTTTTTCTTCCCATAGAGTCCGATACAGCTGCAAAAATCAGAGAGTTGTCGACTGGTTCTGTCTTTTTTCTCAATCCAGAACATCTCATTAACATAACCGATAAACCGCCCTTTCAAAAGGCATTTTACCGTGATAGTTGGGCTTTGTCTGAATTAATAGGAGATGTTTTTACTGCACTTTGGTTGCAACGCTGGACTCCGCGCTGGATTCCCTACTGGACACGTCAAGAAGCACTTAGTAATGAGCCAATGTCAAATGAAGAAGGTAAGAAAGCGTATATGATTATTTCCTGCGATGAAGAATACATTTATTCGGGGGTTATCAAAGAAAAAGATAGTGAGTTATACGCTAAATACAATCCGATAACAAAAAAAGATAAAAATGTGAGTTCTGTTATAAAAACGAGTAATAACTGTAAATTTTATCGTTGGATAATACGAGAAATGAGCAAAGAATCAATGATTTCTATTACAGGCACACAAAAGGTATATCTTGCTAAATCATTCAATAAAAACAAGTAAAATATTTTTTATAATGGTTAATTATAATGGAGTCCTGAAAATTTGATAATTTCTCATGTTTAATGAAAAATTATTGTTTGTTTTTCTTTATAAATTACCTCAACTTAGCGTTTAGCTCCTTTTCGTAGGTAGCTATTAGTTTGTCCATTACGGCGTTTATTTCATCGTTAGACAATGTTTTGCTGTTGTCGGAAATAACAAAATTGACGGCGTATGATTTTTTGCCTGCTTCTAAGTTTTTGCCTTCGTACACATCGAACAAATTGACTGATTTTATGTAGGGCTTTCCTGTTTGGTAGGCTATTTTTTCAATTTCTTCGTAGCTAATGTGTTTGTCTATCAGTAGGGCTAAATCTCTGTGAACTTCTGGGAATTTATTAATATCTTTGAAAACAATTTTTTCGCTTTCAAAGAATGTAAGTAATTGTTCATAATCTATTTCGGCATAATAAACACTTTGTTTGATGCCAAAATATTTCAATATTTTTTCGTTGATTTCGCCTATGCTAATTAGTTTTTTTTCTCTATACAGGTAATGCAATACATTTACCATCGATTCGTAGGATGCGTTTGTTTGTGTTTGAAAGCGTTGTGCTAATAAACCGTTGATTTTTAGCAGATGTGAAATTGTGTTCTTCAAATAATAAAAATCGTTTTCTTCTTCTTTTATTTGCCACGATCTGTCATGTCGTATGCCGGTAGAAAACAAAGCCAATCGTTGGTGCTGGGGATATTTTTCTACGACATTATTGCTGTTTGTTTTGTCGGTATCTTTTTTATAAATGGAACCAAATTCGTACAAACGCAAATTGAAGTTAGAGTGATTGATATTGTGTGCAATGGTTTCAAGTCCTCCAAACAAAAGAGTTTGACGCATATTTTGTAAGTCTTTGCTCAAGGGGTTTATCAAGGGAATGGTTTCGTCTTTATTTATAAAATCAAATTCTGCATAGTCGCTTTTAGTCAATGAGTTGTTCATGATTTCATAAAATCCATTGCAACTCAAAAAGGTAGATGTTTTTTCTTTAAAAGCGATGAGCGGGCTTTCGTTTAGTTTCGAAGGTGTGTATATAAACGATTGTTTTACTTCTACGTTGTTGTAGCCGTAAATACGTAGAAATTCTTCTATAATATCGGCTTCGCGTGTAACATCGCTGCGGTAGCTTGGAACCGAAAGTAACATGGTATCGGCTATTTCTTTTAGTATTTTTATTTCTAAAGAAGTAAGTACTTGTTTTATGGTTTCCTTATCAATAATTTTCCCAATCAAACTGTTGATGCGATTGAAGTTGATGGTAATTTGTTTTTCCTCTATTTTTTGAGGATATACATCGGTAATATCCGATATTTCGCCTCCGGCTAATTCTTGTATGAGCAAGGCAGCTCTTTGTATGGCATAAAGTGTAATATTAGGGTCGCAACCTCTTTCGTAGCGGAAGGAGGAGTCCGTTTTTAGGGCGTGAAATTTAGACGATTTTCGTATGTTAATAGGGTTAAAATAAGCACTTTCTAAAAATACATTGGTGGTGTCTTCGGTTATTCCAGAATCTTTTCCACCCATGATACCAGCCATACACATAGCCTCTGATTCGTTGCAAATCATGAGGTCGTTTTTACTTAGTTTTCGTTCTATTTCGTCTAAGGTAACGAAAGGTGTTCCTTCTTTTGCTTTTTTGATAATCACATGATTACCTGTTATTTTATCGGCATCAAAAGCATGTAAAGGTTGTCCTATTTCAAAAAGTACAAACTGGGTAATGTCTACAACATTGTTGATGGGGCGAATGCCTATAGCGTTTAGTTTGTCTTTGAGCCAATCGGGTGATTCTTTGACTTGTATACCGCTTATACACAAACCCGTATATCGAGGGCATGCTTTGGTGTCTTGTATGCTAATTTTAATAGGGTTGGGGTAAGTTGAAACTGGAAATTTATCTACTCCTGGGTAGTGTAATTTGATTTTCTTTTTATGATGTGTATTGATATAAGCTGCTATATCTCTGGCTACTCCAAGGTGTGAAGTGGCATCGCTGCGGTTGGGAGTTAGTCCAATTTCAAAGATGGTGTCGGTAACTACTTTAAAGTAGTCTTTGGCTGGCATACCTACGGGAGGTTTGTCGTTTAAGACCATAATACCTTCGTGTGAAAATCCTATACCTAATTCATCTTCAGCACATATCATTCCTTCTGATACTTCTCCTCTGATTTTTGTTTTTTTAATTTGAAAGGGTTCACCTTCTGTGGGATGTAAAGTAGAACCTACGGTAGCCACTACAACGTGTTGATTTATAGCTACATTTTTTGCTCCACAAACGATATTTAATAGTTTATCTTGTCCTATATCTACGCTTGTTAGTTGTAGTTTATCGGCATTGGGATGTTTCTCACACGAAACAACTTTACCTATATAAACCTTATCTAACCCTCCTTTAATGCTTTCGTAAAGCTGTATTCCTTCTACTTCTAATCCAATGTTTGTTAAAATGTTAGCTGTTTCATCGATACTTAAATCAATGTCAATATATTTCTTTAACCAATTATACGAAATATTCATGAGTAAATATTAATTTATCGTCTAAGTTTTAATTTTTGAAAATGTTTTCTATGAATGGAAGAGTTGTGCCTCATTCGTTGTTTGCGATTATAATCGTTAACGGGTTGTAGGTTTCCTTGTCGTTTTCTTTTTCGGTATTCTATATGAGTTTGATCTTTTCCCATAGCCGAAAAGTTGTAGTTGTTTATTTGTTTAAAATGTTTGCGTACGTTGGTTCTACGGTGCATGGGCGAAATATTGAAAGAGTATTGAAAGCCTATACTTACATAAGAAAAACCTTCAAATTTTTTCATATCAGAAACATACCCATCTAAGTCGTCTTTTTCTATCCAACGATATATTAAATCGACTTTAGTTTTCCAATTTTCATCAAAATTATAAGCAAACCCAATTCCAAAAGGCATGGAAAATGAATATATAAAATGTTGATTATTAGGTCGTGGTATGGTTTCTTGGGTTCCACTTACCAATACCGTTTTATAGGAGTAAACGCCCGCTCCTAAGTGGACGTTAAAACCCCATTCATCTATGCCTACTATGGATAATATATCTAAGGAATTGATAAAGCTAAATTCATGAGTATAAAACGATTTGAATTTCAAACCCAAATCATTGCCTTCACCTTGTAAATTTCCGTATAAAACGTTGAATTTTAAATTCCAAGCTGGAAGTATATCGTAGCCTAACGACAATTGATACATTGCGTTACGGTTCATATAAAAGTCTTTTGTAAAAGGATCGCTGAATATAAATTTGTTTTTGGTATTAGATACGTCTCCAAAAAAACTATTCATTCCTATGTGCATACTGATATTCCATTTGTTTTGTGGACCTTTATAGTATTGGGCATAACCCATTTGACTAAAGACGTAAATAAAACATAATATGCTGATTATGCGTTTCATTTATGGAATATAATTCTTTTTTATGTATAAATTCTTGTGTACAAATATAATTTACAAAGTTATTAAAAATAAACACAGTAAATTGAAAGTTTTGCAATAAATACAATAATTATTGAAATAATGCTATTTTTCTGATAAAAAAAACGGAAAGATACTTTTAAATCTTTCCGCAACAATAACAATTATATATTAACAAATGCAAACTTCAAAAATTGATAATCAGGAATGTGTGTATACATATTGTACTAATTTAAACACACGGTCGTTGATGAGTCCCGAATGTTTTTTAGCCTTTTCCATGGAATATCCTTGATTTTTGTAATATAAAAACAATCGAAAAGCTAAACAAAGGGATTGGATGGCATCTTCGTTTTTTATAGCTATGTTTAAATGACTGTTTATTTTTTGGTTATCTCTTGTTTTACACCAGTTTATAAAGTCATCTAAGAAAAATAATTGCTTATTTTTAAGCATTTTATAATACGAGCTTGTTTCATAATCATTAGCTAATTGACTGAGCTGGTATATATTCATTAAACTTTCTTTCCCTTTTATTTTTTCAAATTCTTGAATAACTAACTCAATATCCTGTTTTTGTTGGATAAGTATTTCGTTGTAAATAAACAAGGTATATAGGTTCAAGTCAATTTCAATATCGGGAAATAAATCAAAGGCTTCTTTGTTGTTTTTTACTCCTTCTAAGAGTTTAGAACTCATGTTCTTTTCTTTGGATGCCTTAAATTCGTTGGATTTTTTTTCTAACTCTTCCAGTAAAATGGAAGTTACTTCATCTATGTTCTCTGAAATATCAAAAATACTCCATATTAGTTTGATGTATTTACTTGTTAGCGGTAATCCAAAATAATTTAATATTTCCTTTTCAATATTTACTTTTTCTATATATTTTTCTCCGTCTTCGGTAGGACCCCCTCCAAAAGACAGTTCTTTGTTGACGCGATAATAGTTATGAATGACCTTTTTTATACGATAGATATTTTCCATACTTTTTTAAATCTGCTTGTTTATACGAAAGCTTTGCGAAAAAGTTTTGTTTTTTATGAATTATTTTCAAAAAAAGAACTTTTAAAGTGTTTATTGTATGGGATGAAACTTTGGAAGACTGTTAGATAGGGGAGAAAATGCTTTTTTTTGAGTTTTCAATACGGAAGGGCTATAAAAAGCGAAAAGCCATTCTCCTCGAACGGCTTTTCTGTAAAACTTTTAAACCAATGAAAAAAACTCTAATCCAATTAAGCCATCTTATTTAATTTAGTCATCAAACCTGATTTTAAATTAGCGGCTTTGTTTTTGTGTATAACGCCTTTCTTAGCGGCTTTATCAATTAAAGATACTACTTCTGGCATTTTACTTTGTAGCTCAGAAGCTTCTTGTATGTTTCTTGCTTTTTTAAGTGCATTACGCATGGTTTTGCCCCAATAACGATTTCGTAAACGTCTTTTTTCGTTTTGTTTGATTCGTTTTAGTGCTGATTTATGATTTGCCATATTTTTTTATTTATCAATAAAATTTACTTCAATTTTTTTCAAAGTGCAAAAGTACAACTTTTTTTAATATGTTTATCGTTTTTATGAATATTTTTTTGATAAAAAATCACACTCAGTTTATTTAGTCCATCATTAAACTCATATAGGGATATTTACAAGGAAAATGATGATAAACTGCATCCAAATCATTGATTTTATATCCTAATAATAATCGAGTTAATAGATTGATATTTATTGTGTTTCTCCTGTCTGAATCAAAGTTTGTTTCGATAGCTGTTTTTTTATACACTCCATTTTCAATCCTATATCTTACTTGATTTTCTATTAGTTGAGGGTCGTGTAAGTCGAATTCAAATGTCAGGTTTTTATGTGCGTTTGCGAAAAGTTTTAGCATTTTTTCTGTATCAATAACACGAGCCATGCCTTTTGTGATGTTGTTTTTCTCATCATTTCCTTCCGATTGTATACTAATTTCTTTGGGAAAATAGGTAATAGCCACGTGCTGTAATAAACTCGATTTAACCTTGGCATGTGTGCCCACACAATCTTTAATTATGATTTGATTATCCATAGGATTTGTAAAACAAATACCGTGAATGTTTTGCTGGGATAAGGCTAAAAAAATACGCCCATTTTCGAGTTGATACAATTCAATCAAAGCATCGAAATCGTTTTTACTTTTTTGTAAACATAGATTTTCTTTTACGAAATAGTTTGCATAAAAACGGTAGGCATCGTGTTTGTTGTTGTCATTTATTTCTTCAATATTATATGTATCACAGGGCTTGTAATTGCTTTTGGTTTGAAATTTTTCAGAGGTATACATAAAAGAGTTGGTATATCCCAAACGTTCATAAAAATCTACTAACCAAGGTTCTTGAGGAATTAAGATGCTTAGGGGAATGTCTTTTTTTAGCATTTCATAGTAGGCATGTGTGAGGAGTTTTTTCATAATACCTTTGTTTCTAAATTCGGGAAGTGTGGCTGCACCCGAAATGTAGGCTATGGGTATCAGTTGGTTGTAATACGTAAATGTATAGGGTAGCATTTGCAAGCAGGCGGCGGCTTTACCATTTTCCATCCAAATCAGAGTGTTTTCGTTTTTATATTTTGTGCGAAAATAAAAATCGGTAAAGTCGTAAGAATCATCAGGGAAGCTAATTCTCCATATACGTTCTACTTCTTTTTTTAAATTATTATCGGCGTAAACAATCATGATTTTTACTTTAGAGTAGCTTTATATTTTTTTAAAATAATAGTGGGATAATACGATAGTTTTGCCTTGCGTATAGAGGGTATACCCAAATCTTCTTCACGGTTAACATATTGATAGTTTTGCATTTCAGCTTCTACAAATAGTTGATTAATCATGGTGTAAGCTCCGTGATAATCCTTAAAAGCTTTCTCTATATTTACTTCAAAAACATCTTTGTTTAAGGCTTGCCCTAAGGTGAAGGCTATTATTTTGTTGTTTACTCGTAAAACACCGCCTTTCATGTCCATTTGTCCGAAAAAGCCCAATCCACGTTTGACGGCACAATTCTCTAATTCCAAAGAACAGGAGTCTGTACTACATTCATTTTCATCATACCACTGGCTTTGCATTTCCAAACATTCGGGAATGTCTTTTACGGTTAATGGGTGGTATGTGTAGTTATATTTTTTCTTAAACTGGTTAATATGATTGCGTTTAGATTGGTATTTCTTTCCTTTTAAATGCAACAAATCGCTTACATTATATATATAGTCAAAAGTTCCTCTATCTTCCTCAAAGTTAAATCGATTGGGAAACAGCGACTCTAAGGTTTCCTTCATTTCTTCTGTTAAAAAAGCTAAGGTTAAAACGTGATTGTGTTTTTTTGTGTGTTCAATCAAAACGTTTATGGCTGACTGTATATCTCCTTCGCCGATAGGAAAACCATAGATTGGTTTATCTTTCATAGCAGCTACGAGTAATATGTTGTCAACAAGCGTGTAATAAGGCAAATAAGCATCGTGCCACAGAATCATGTTGGGAAAACTCCAATTGCAAAGCAGTTTTTGATGTTTGTATAAAAAAGGTTGTAACAAGGGTTTGTCTGACAGTTCTACTGGTTTGAACGAAAGCATAATCAGTTATATAGAATAAAATATTTTAATGTTTTCTGTGTAAAATAATAATATTATAACACTTAATGCCTTATTTTGTTTACACTCTATCAGAAAAAGAGTAATTTTGCAGATATTTAAAAGAGTAATCAATAAATCAAATATAAAAGGATAATTCAATGAATATCAATAAAAAAATAAAAAAAACATACCCTTCATCTGAAAAAATATATATACAAGGAAAATTATTCGACATAGCAGTTCCTATGCGGAAAATTACCCTAACCGATACGGTTGATATGGTAAATGGTAAGCGAGTATTTCACCCTAATTCGCCTGTTTATGTGTACGATACAAGTGGAGTTTTTACCGATAAACAACAGGATGTAGACCTTAAAAAAGGACTTCCCCGCATACGTGAAAAATGGATAACAGAACGTAAGGATGTTGAGCAACTTTCTACACTTTCGTCTGAATATGGAAGAAAACGCATGGAAGATAAAACATTAGATGCTATACGTTTTCAGCATATTGCTATGCCTTATAAAGCTAAATCTGGCAAGCGAATTACCCAAATGGCTTATGCCAAACAAGGCATTATTACTGCCGAAATGGAATACGTAGCCATACGCGAAAATCAAAATGCAGAGGCAATGGAAATAGATTCTTACATTACTCCCGAATTTGTACGCCAAGAAATAGCCGAAGGTAGAGCCATTATTCCTGCTAATATCAATCACTTAGAATGTGAGCCCATGATTATAGGTAATGCCTTTTTGACTAAAATAAATACTAATATAGGTAATTCGGCACTTTCGTCGGGGATAGAAGAGGAGGTGGAAAAATCGCTGTGGAGCTGCTATTGGGGTGGCGATACATTGATGGATTTATCAACCGGAGCCAACATACACGAAACCCGCGAATGGATTATCAGAAACAGTCCCGTTCCTATAGGTACGGTTCCTATTTATCAGGCACTTGAAAAAGTAAATGGAGTTGCCGAAGATTTAACATGGGAAATTTACCGCGATACCCTCATCGAACAATGCGAACAGGGAGTTGATTATTTTACCATTCATGCGGGTTTGTTGCAAGAGCATATTCCTTTAGCTGCCAAACGCTTGACAGGCATAGTTTCACGCGGAGGTTCTATTATCGCCAAATGGTGTTTACATCACAAAAAAGAAAACTTCCTTTATACATATTTTGAAGAAATTTGTGAAATATTAAAGGCTTATGATACAGGAGTTTCATTGGGAGATGGTTTGCGTCCGGGCAGTATACACGATGCCAACGATGCCGCCCAGTTTGGCGAACTAAAAACCATAGGACAATTAACTCAAATAGCATGGAAACACGATGTACAGGTTATGATAGAGGGACCCGGACATGTACCTATGCACAAGATTAAAATCAACGTAGATAAACAAAAAGAATATTGCCACGATGCTCCTTTTTACACCTTGGGACCTTTGGTTACCGATATCGCTCCCGCTTATGACCACATTACTTCGGCTATAGGTGCTTCAATGATAGGTTGGTACGGAACAGCTATGTTGTGTTATGTAACTCCCAAAGAACATTTGGGCTTGCCCGACAAGGAGGACGTGCGTACAGGAATTATTACTTATAAAATTGCTGCCCACGCCGCCGATATTGCCAAAGGACATCCTACCGCCCACATACGCGACAATGCCATGAGCAAAGCTCGCTTTGAATTCCGTTGGAAAGATCAATTTAGCTTGGCATTAGACCCCGACAAAGCCTATGAGTTTTTTAAAAGTAGAAAAGGTGCAGACGAAGAAGAATCTGATTTTTGTACCATGTGTGGTCCAAACTTTTGTGCCATGAGAATATCTAAAGATGTAAAAGACTGTGTGTTTCCTGAAGAAAATGAGTAGAAGATAGACAACACGCTATATGTAAATTTATATGTAATTTGTTGATAACGAAAAATCTTATAATGATTTTTGAGTAAAAAACTTCTAATGTGTAGTGTTAGAAAAACACCAACTTTACTTACTATATATCAATGATTTATAATTGTATTTTTCTTTTTCGTATTCGTTGTGTCAATAAAAGCATATCCCAGTGATAGCTCCGTTCTCTAAAAAATCAGATAGTTACTATAAACAAAAGAAAATCAGCAATGCCCATAAAAAGAGGACAGTTATAAAACCGATAATTGGACATTTTAAATCAGACCATAGACTAAATCGAAACTTTTATAAAAGAGAAGGTAAGCGATACTATCAATATTATGTTAGCTACCGCTGCATTTAACTTCAAAAGGATGATGAATAAATGGAAAGTGTCTTTTTGGCTCTCTTTTCAAAAAATATTTCCACCAATTTTTAAACTTGCTTTTATAAAGATACTATCTAACTACAGCTGTAAATTAAATTTTAAAGCATCTGTCATGTT